>JBDLIZ010000359.1:0-5968 GCA_039714615.1 Pseudomonadota bacterium
TTGAGAGCCTGGTCAAGCAGGGACGTAACGGTGCTAAGGCACTGTATCAGCTTAAGCGGGATCCCTCGCGGATGCTCATCACCATCCTGATAGGAAATAACCTTGTCAATATCGCCGCTTCGGCAATCGCGACAGTGGTCGCGACGGAATGGTTCGGCAGCTTAGGGCCGGGGATTGCCGTGGGCGTGCTTACCATTGTGATCCTGATCTTCGGTGAGATTACGCCTAAGACTTTGGCGACCCGGTATTCCGAGCGGATCTCGCTGAGCATCGCGCCGTTGATGTATGGATTGATGCGCTTGATCTATCCGCTGGTCTGGGTGTTTGGCCAGTTCACCACCTGGGTTCATGAGATTACCGGTGTAGAGCGCGACCCCATGGTGACCGAGTCAGAACTCATAAGCATGGCGGGGCATGGTGAGGCGGAGGGGACTATAGAGCGTAGCGAACGGCTCATGATCGAGCGGATCTTTGCCTTCGATGATCTGCAGGCTCGGGACGTGATGACTCCGCGCAGCCACGTCTTTGCCCTTCCCTCTTCGATGACGGTCGTCAAGGTCCTGTCGAAGGCCAAACATTCGGGCTACTCCCGTATTCCTGTTCTCGAGAAGAAGTCCGATGAAATACATAAGGTGGTCTATCTCAGAGACATCTTGGGTGCTTGTGCTGAGGAAAAAACAGATATCACCTTAGGAGAGATCGCTCATGCCCCCCTTTTCATTCCCCAAAATCAGCCCATAGATGAACTGTTTGAGGAGTTGCGCAGCAGAAAAAAACGTCTGGCGGTAGTGGTGGATGAATTCGGGGTGAACCAAGGCATCGTTACCCTGGAAGACGTGCTGGAAGAACTCGTAGGGGAGCTCTACGACGAGAGCGATAAACCACAGGGAATCAAAAAGCTTGGCAAAAACAAGATCGCGGTGGATGGGGTGGTCGAACTACGTGCCGTGGAAGAGTATTTCGGCGTGAGTTTGTCCGGTAAGCCCACCGATAAGGTCAGCCTGTGGGTGCTTAGCCATGCGGAACGAATTCCGGATATGGACGAGCGATTTGTCATCGATGCAATGTCGGTGACCGTGGCAAAGGCCTCACGGCGGCGCATTCGCCAGGTTATTATCAGTCGCACGTCAGAGTCTCGATCATCTGAGGAATTGCAAGAGGAATGAAACCCGGTGCTGAACATCATTGGTAAAAGATATTTCCCCTTTAGTCGATGATAATGTTATTTCAGACCGGTTCGTTCTTGTGCTTCATGGGTACTATAATTACTTTAAGGTCCCCGTTGCCATTTCAAAACAGCTAAACCGAGGTTAATACATACACAGTGGACCCCATTCTCTGGCTCCAGCTGATCCTGTTTGTCGTTCTCATGGGCTTATCGGGTTTTTTCTCCAGTTCCGAAACAAGCCTCTTTTCTCTCAACAAGCTTCAATTGGAGCAGATGCGGCGGCAAGGTAACCGCCGCATAGATCTGATCGAGCGCCTGCTAAGTGAACCCCGGCGCCTCATCGTGACCATTCTCATCGGTAACGAGTTCGTCAATGTCACTGCTTCGGTTATTTCCGCGGCCATAGTCATCAAACTCTTTGGGGCGGAAAACAAGTATATGAATCTGTTTATCATGGTTCCTATCCTGCTGCTGGTGGGGGAAATCACGCCCAAGACCCTGGCGATACGTAACAACGAGGTCTTTGCCACGGTGCAGAGCCTTTCCATCGATCGGTTTGCCTGGCTGATCACTCCCTTGCGCACGGCCGTGCGCCTGGTGGCGGACTGGTTGACTACCCGGATTGTTGGCAAGGAGCGTTCCCGCGGCAACATCATCACCGAGGACCTGGTGCGTACCCTGGCCTATGAGGCGGTGGGCGACGGCACGCTGGATAAGACCGAGGCCCAGTACATCGAGCATATCTTCGAGTTTGGGGAAAAGACTCTCGAAGATGTGATGACCCCGCGGTCCCATATCTTTTTTCTGTCCATCGATACCCCCGTTAATGAGATAATCGCCGAAATTCACCGCCTGCGTCATGACAAGATTCCGATCTATCAGGGGCACCGTGACCAGGTTCTCGGTATTCTTTATGCGCGGGATTTGCTGAGCGTGGATCTGTCACAGATCACGGATGGTCCTGACTGGCTGCTGAAGCAATTGCGCAAACCCTATCTGGTTCCGGAAACCAAGCCCGTGGTCGAGCTGTTCCGTTCCTTCCGCAAGCGTCGTTCGTCACTCGCCCTTACTATCGACGAGTACGGAGGCATCACCGGTCTGATCACGATGGGTGATCTGCTGGAATGTATCTTCGGCGAGATTCCTAGTGCCTCCGAGATCGTTGAAGAGGCGGAGCTGCGCAAGCGTATTCAGGGCACTAACCGGGTCGATGCGTCGATGTCCGTCGATCAGTTCAACCGGGAATTCGCTGCCCAGCTGCCAACCGACCGATCGGATACCCTGGCCGGTCTGGTGCTGCACAAATTTGGCGAGCTTCCCCCAGTGGGGGCTGGGGTGGTTGTCGAAGAATGGGAGTTCACAGTGGTCTCAGTGGAAAAATACCGAATTCGAGAAGTCAAACTAGAAAGAGTAAAAACCGATTTGGCAGCAGACACGGAGTCCGTCATGGGGCCCGCTGAGCAAAAGCCTTGTTCTCCGGCTGCCGATGTGCCGGCCGGAGATGCCATTGCGAACAAGAAAAAAGAAACAGGAGATGCCTAATCCATGGTAGAGATTTTGATCACCGCGGTTGCAATGATTATTTGCCTCATCGCCGAAGGTTTTTTCTCCGGTTCGGAGATCGGTGTCGTGAGTGCCGATCGAGTCAAACTACGTCATGATGCCGCTAAGGGCTCCAGCGGTGCCAAGCTTGCTCTGCGGATGCTAAAAGAGCCCGAATGGTTGCTGTCGACCACGCTGGTGGGGACCAATATTGCGGTGGTGGCCAATACCACTATGGCTACGGCATTGATGATTCAGCTGTTCGGTGAAAACGGCAGTTGGTTGGCCGTGATATTGGTCGCGCCGCTGATCTGGGTGTGTGGAGAAATCGTGCCCAAGAGCGTATTTCAGCAACAGGCCGATACGCTTACTCCAAAGGTGATATTTGTACTCAAGTTCTTTTCCTACCTATTCTTTCCGATACTTGTCATATTCAGTTTCTTTGCGCGCATGGTATCAAAAATGGCGGGCGGTAAGAGCGATCAGAGTCCCTTCACGCTGCGCGAGGAGATCAAAACCATGATGGAGATGTCACCCGAGGAAGGGGATATCCAGCCTGAGGAGCAGAGCATGATCCGGCGTCTGTTTTCCTTTAGTGAGACCACGGCTTACGAGGTCATGGTGCCATTGGTGGATGTGGTGAGCATAGAACGAGGCAAGAATTGCGGTGAGGCCATTTGGCTGGCTACGGAGTCGATGCACAAACTGTTGCCCGTCCATGATCAGAGGGTAGATAAGGTGGTTGGTCAGGTTGATACGATCGAACTGCTTGGCGTGGATTCCAAGCAGCCGCTTGAGACCTTCATTAAAGCCGTAAACTTCGTGCCGGGCTCCAAGAGCATTCAGACGCTATTGCTGGATATGCGTCGTGAAGGGCGCATGGTCTCGGTAGTGGTGGATGAATAGGGCGGTGCCGAAGGTATCGTGACCGTTGAAGACATCATGGAAGAGGTGGTGGACGAACTGCAGGATGAGTACGATGTTCAGGCCCGGCCCAAGCAATGGGTGCGCAAACTTGGCGATCAGGAATACCGGGTGAGTGCCCGCATCGAGCTCGATGAACTCAATGAACTGTTAGGGATAGAACTGCCTAGTGGACAGTATGCCAGCCTGGCCGGATTTTTATTAAACATGGCCAGGGATATTCCTCGAGTAGGGGCGGTGATCGAGTACCAGAAAATATTCTTTACCATAGAGCGGGCCACGCCTCAGGCCATTCAAGAGGTGCGTATCAAATGGTAATCGGCGCCAGCCTTAAATGAGAGGCTAATGCACCAGATGTCACAGCTTAGGAATGCTACCGACACACTTCCCCAACTGGCTTGCCTTATCGTCCGTCTTCGGCGTTGCGACAACAGTGACATAGCGAGGCTATGCGCCTGTTGTCACGCCTTGAATACAAACGATCATGCGGCGCCAGTTAGGGAAGTAGTTACCTTATTTTTTATCAGGTGCAGTTTGATCTGGTTCCTTATTTTCTGGTTTTACAAAGGGTTTTTCGCGTTTCATTGTTGCCACCTGTTCCTGCATGGGTCGATATACATTGGCCGCTTTTTCCGACATATTGATTGCCAATTCAGGTATTAGTTCTAATAGATCTGAATTAACTGTTCCGGACGACTTTTCGATTCCTGCTAAAAATAACCGGGTCAAGTCGGGAAGTATTCTCAAAGATTTCGGTAATCTCGCGTAAATTTGCAGACTAAATTGAGGATTATTTTCGGATTCCAGGGTGCGATGCATCAAAAACTTGGCAATCAGGTAAGAATCCGGATAAGCAACTAAATACCTTTCAAGCGCCGGTAGTGATTCATTCCTGGATAATTCCAACCCCTTAATATCAGCCAGTGCCAAAAACAAACCAACAAAGTAGTCCTTATCCCGCTTCATTTCATTTCGTGAGGCCGCATAATCGAGCGTTTTTTCATCCAGATATAAGAGTAAACTAGCCCTGATATCGTTGGGACTTTTAAACAGAATCTTCAAAGCCTTGGCTTGAAGATCACTTTCAGGAATGTTCTTGAGGATCACTTGAACCCTGGTGCCCATCGTTGATTCCGAATCGTCACCTGCTTTTACATCAGGCGGAGAATCCACGGTGAGCGTATTGATGGTAGCCACCACATTCTCATCCACTGCTAGCGCCTTTTTAGTCAGGGCGGTTTTGACTATCGGGGAATCCTGGACCCACTGAGGCGCGTCAAGATACTTGCGGACTAGATCCCGGGCAGTAGTGGAATCACTGCGGCTGACGCGGTGCAGCATCAGCAATATATCAGCAAACTTATTGTTACTCAGGCCCTTTACCTTATTAACTGCAGTGATGGCATCTTGTGGATCCAGGTATAAGGCCAGCAGGTTGGTCCGGTCATTGAGCAGTTTAATGATCAACAGGAGGACGTTCAGCTGTTCTCTTTCCGCAGTCCGGGCATCGAGGATCGGCGCGATCAGTTGAGGAGCAAAAAAATCTGGCCGCTTTAAAAATCCCACTGCATTTGTAATGACATTCTCATTCATTCTTAATTGATCGCTCAAATTATGTTTAATATAGGCGATAATGACATCATCTCCCCACATCCGCGCATTCTGGAGACGGACTATTGCGGCTTCCGGAGAGTAAGGGATATTGAAACTGGAGGCCGTTATTTGCGGTTCCCATTGTTCCAGTTGTTCCCATGCCCGAGCATAGAGGGTTTCCGAATCCTTGGCCGTAAGTTGGTCAAGGGCAACCAGAAAGCCCACTAATCGACCATGTGGTAAGCTCATCAAATCAGATTGATGGCTTGTGATCGTGGCTTGATCCAGATAGGACTGAAACAGTAGAGTGTACTCATTGATAGACTGCAATGCGGGCTCCATAACCGGGATTAAATAGGTTAGAGGTAGCTTAGCCTTTATCAGAGCTAACACCATATCTGCCTGCAGCTTAGGATCATCGACCAGACTGAAGGCCTGCTGCAAGACCTGTTGATTAGTCATTAAGTCAACTGGCAGGGCTTTATATAAAGCCGGCACAACATCTTTATTCTGTTTGGCCAGGTGACTCATCGTTTTTATTATTTCTCTATCCGTAGGGGCGTTGCCCAATAGAGCCAGAATGTCGGTGGCCGGGTCTTTGGAAGAGATTTGTTTCATAATGCACCTCCGGTTTGGTTTTTCCCTAGGAGGCTGTCCGAGAATGGCGACCGTAGCGAGGGCAAGGCTGGCTGAGCCAGATTTTTCGTTCATTTGAGGCGAATATTGGCCATATTTAACGAA
>JBDLIZ010000360.1:0-5937 GCA_039714615.1 Pseudomonadota bacterium
CATGACCAGGGTACCAGCACCTGCAGTTTTTATAAAATCACGTCTTTTCATGTTGTTATGATCCAGATTTTACAGATCCTCGTGAAGAGCCTTTATCCCCATCCGTTATGCGTATAAGGGTTGCAGCTTAGCATACTCCAACACCAGCCATTTACTTCCCCCAGTCTCGAACCTCACCTGCACGCGTGCATGTAAACCTACCCCTTCGCACTCGGTTACCACTCCTTCGCCAAACCCGGCATGTTCGACCCGTTGACCAACCCTAAAAGGGGATTCATTACCGGGTGCCATAACCGTTTTTTGCCTAGGACTCAAGGTGGGACTTATGGTGACACCCGCCCTGAGTTCCACCAGCAATTGCGCCGGGATTTCCTGTAAAAATCTAGAGGGAGGGTAGTATTTTACCGATCCATAGTGACGGCGATTTTCAGCATAACTCAATATCAGTTTTTCCCTCGCCCGAGTTATACCTACATAGCATAGCCGGCGCTCCTCCTCCAGTCGCCCGGATTCTTGAGTAGACATGCTGTGTGGAAATAAACCTTCCTCCATACCTACCATTATGACTAGCGGAAACTCCAGCCCTTTGGCGGAGTGCAAGGTCATTAATCGAGCACAATCCTGCCAGGCCTCTCCTTGCCCTTCACCCGCTTCCAGGGCTGCATTGGATAAGAAGGCGTCTAAACGGTTCATGTCGCCAAACTGATTTAAATCGAAATTAAACTCCCGCGCGGCATTGACTAATTCGTCCAGGTTCTCTATTCGGTCCACGGCCTTGGCACCCGGTTCCCGGTCATAATATGCCTTCAGACCACTGAGGTTAATGATATTCTCCACCTGTTCCTGCAAAGGCGGTCCCTCCAGAGCAGCCGACATGGTCTGCATTAATACCAGAAATCGGTTGAGTGCATTGCTGGCACGAACATTCAACTCGCCACCTTGCGACAGGGCGCTGGCCGCCTCCCACAAAGGGGTAGCATGGTCTGCGGAATATTCGCGTAGTGCGGCCAAGGTGCGCTGACCAATCCCCCGAGTCGGCAGGTTTACAATCCTTTCGAAGGAAGCATCGTTACTATGATGGGCCGCCAAGCGTAAATAGGCCAGGGCATCTTTGATTTCGGCTCGTTCAAAAAAACGCAATCCACCATACACTCGGTAGGGGATCTGTTGGGCAAAGAATACCTCCTCGAATACCCGAGATTGGGCGTTTGAACGATAGAGCACCGTGGCTTCACTGAGTTTGCGACCTTGAACGAGCCACTGATTCAGTTGATCCGCCACAAAGCGGGCCTCATCCTGCTCATTATAGGCGGCAAATAGATGGATAGGGTCGCCTGCGCTGCCATGGGTCCAGAGGCTTTTCCCCAGACGCCCCGTATTATGTTGGATCAGATGATTCGCAGCCGCCAGAATCGTCCCTGTCGATCGATAATTTTGTTCCAGACGAACGGTGTCAACAGCTTCGAAATCCGAGTTAAAACTGTGAATATTCTCCACTCTCGCACCCCGCCAGCCATAGATCGACTGATCATCATCACCCACGGCAAACATCGGCACTTGAGTCCCAGCCAACAACTTGAGCCAAGTGTATTGGATGGCATTGGTATCCTGAAATTCATCAACCAAAATATGGCGAAAACGATTGCGATAATCAGCCAATAGATCTGAATTCTGCTTAAATAGATCTACCGAACGCAACAGTAACTCTGCAAAATCCACCAGCCCAGTACGTTCGCAAATCTCTTCATAAGCATAATAGATTCGAACCAGGCGCGGGTCGACAGCGCCGCTCTCCGGGTCCAGATCCTTGGCACGACGCGCTTCATCCTTGTTGGCGTTGATGAACCATTGAGATTGCCGTGGTGGCCATTTGGCGTCGTCAAACCCTAAGCCCTTGGTCACTCGGCGAATCACCCGCAGCTGATCCTCGGAATCCAAGATCTGAAAGGCCTGGGGTAGCCCTGTTTGTTGCCAGTGGGAACGCAATAGCCGGTGCGACAGACCGTGAAAGGTGCCCATCCACATCCCCCCGGAAGAAATCCCTAACAGAGCCTCAACCCGGGCGCGCATCTCAGCGGCGGCTTTATTGGTAAAGGTTACCGCAAGAATACCGTAGGGCATGATCCCTTTCTCTTGACACAACCATGCGATGCGATGCACCAGTACCCGCGTCTTGCCACTGCCGGCACCGGCCAGCACCAAGACGTGCTTTGCTGATGCGGTCACCGCCGCACGCTGCGCATCATTCAGTGAGTCTAATATCGGGGAAAAATCCATAGCTCTTTAGGCTGTTACCTAGATCCTGCAAGTGATCTAGGTGTTACTGAAAAAAGAACATTCCCGTTAACAGCAGCATCGCAGCAATAATAATTGCCGCGACAGTACGCCGGTAGGCTTGGTTTAGCTCGCCCCGAATCACCTTCAGTTCCTCGCTGTACCATTCCATATTAGCCTGCCCTCGCTCGGCCTGTTTGATGACCGAATAAATCAACTCCGGCATTTGTGGCAGCTTTTCAGCCATCACTGGGAAGCTTCTTTTGAATCCCGCCAGCATGGCCCGAACCCCAATCTGCTCATCCATCCAGCGCTCTAAAAAGGGTTTAGCAGTATCCCAAAGATCAAGCTGGGGATCCAACTGACGGCCAAGTCCTTCGATATTGAGCAAGGTCTTCTGCAGTAATACGAGCTGAGGTTGCACCTCCATGTTGAACCGCCTGGCCGTCTGAAACAACCTCAATAACAGGTACCCGAGTGAAATCTCATTCAGGGGGCGTTGAAATATGGGTTCACATACCGTGCGTATTGCAGATTCGAACTCATCCACACGGGTGCTCGCCGGCACCCAGCCAGATTCGAGATGAAGCTCGGCTACCCGTCGGTAATTTCGGTTAAAAAACGCCACGAAGTTTTCTGCAAGATAACGTTGATCGGTTGAGGATAAGGTACCGACAATGCCAAAATCAACCGCGAGATACTGAGGATCCTGCGGGTGGTCATAAGAGACGAAGATATTTCCGGGATGCATATCCGCATGAAAGAAATTATGCCGGAATACCTGGGTAAAAAAGATCTCGACACCCAGCGCCGACAATTTTTTCATATCTAATCCATGGGCCCGCAGCTGCTCGATATCGCTGATAGGTATACCTTTAATTCGCTCCATGACCATCACATCACGGCGTGTGTACGGCCAAAACACCTTGGGGATATAGAGATCGGGGGAGTTTTCGAAATTACGTCGCAGTTGACTCGCATTGGCCGCCTCACGCATGAGATCCAGCTCGTCCAAGATGATTTTCTCGTATTCGATAACCACCTCTTTAGGTCGTAGACGACGACCATCTCGCCAATAACGGTGTGCCAGCCCGGCGATGACATGTAACAGACCGAGATCACGCCGGATGACCCGCTCGATGCCTGGACGCAAGACCTTGACGACGACATCGGATTCATCATCAAGCAGGGCCCGGTGAACCTGGGCGATTGAGGCTGAGGCCATCGGGGTTTCGTCAAAGGCCTTGAAGACCTGATCTACGGGTTTACCAAAGGACTTTTCAATGACCAGGGATGCTTGCTCACCAGGGAACGGCGGCACACTATCTTGAAGTTTGGCCAGCTCATCGGCGATATCGTCCGGCAGAATATCACGACGAGTGGATAGCATCTGGCCGAACTTGATAAAAATAGGCCCGAGATCTTCCAGCGCGCGACGGATGCGCACACCATGAGATACGCCATTGCGTCGGAACCAATGCCAAGGGAAAAGATAGAGAACAAAGCGGATGGGACGAAATAAGTGGATTGTAAGAACGACCTCATCCAGACCATGACGCACCAACACGATATTGATGTGCATCAAACGTATGATCTGGGATGGGGTCAACATTGAGCGATAAAATCACTTGCCGTGCTGATCTCGAGCCGGTTCTGCCGGCAGCCCTCCTACTGAGTGCACCGTCATTCGATCCACCCTGGCTTGCAACCGATCCACATCGCTGCGCAGGGTATCGACTCCGTCCATAAAGGCCTCTATCTCTACTGGGGTCGGAACGATTTTCGATTCTTCTTGCAGATACTCGGACAAGTCCATGCGCAATGAATCTCGGCTACGACTTATCCATGCCCTGATACCCCTCACCACGTTACCGAATTGATGCGCCGCTACGTCTCCGATCCTACCGGCGAGCAGTTCCTCCCACTCGATATCCACACCGAGCAGGGCCTCGTAGAAGGTGCGGCCCACATCCAGATCACCACTGAACTCTATCTCTGTTCCCGAGAGCATCTTACTGGGATCACCACTGAGTCCAACACGGGTTAAGGTCAAGGGCGAACCACTGATCACCGCATCGGGTTTATCATCGAATCCACTACTGACCTGAACCCGCCCATTCAGCGGGGTAAAAAAAAGCGATATGTCGGCCCCGATCACTTTGAACTCAATCACTCTTCCATCGATTTCCTTCATCACAACAGCCACATCCGGATCCATTCCGAGATAAGCATTAAGAGCTGATTCGATTGAAAGGGTAAGAAAGTCGCTATTATGCACGCCGTATCCCGTTACTCAGTGAACACTAAAAATGAAATTGAATAGTTTAGGGGCCTATCCGAGAATAGAGAAACCATCGTAGATACAGCTTATAACTTGTAGCCTCGGTGAAGAGCAACGATACCGGCAGATAGATTAAAATACTCACAGCGCTCAAAACCGGCCACGGTCATCATTTCTTTAAGCTCTTCTTGGTTCGGATGGACGCGAATGGATTCTGCAAGATATTGATAACTATCGGAGTCTCCAACTACCAATTTTCCGAACAAAGGCAGTATCTTGAAGGAATACATATCATAGATCGGCGCGACCCAATCATGGGGCTTGGAAAACTCGAGCACCAACAGACGCCCCCCCGGTTTAAGAATTCGGTATATCGATTTCAGGGCCGCTTTTTTATCGGTAACATTGCGCAACCCGAAGGCTATCATAACACAGTCGAAATGATCGTTATCGAAAGGCAAGGACTCGGCATCCGCCTGCACATAGTACAGATTGCCCGCATGTCCCCCATCGATGAGACGATCACGTCCGTATTCCAGCATTGCGCTATTGATGTCACAGAGCACCACCTCCCCTTCTCTGCCGACCCTGTAGCTCAACCGCGCTGCCAGATCCCCGGTACCACCGGCCAGATCGAGTACGGCCTGAGCCCGCCTAACACCGCTTAGTGTTAGGGCATAACGTTTCCAAAGTCTATGAATCCCGAATGACATTAAATCATTCATCAAATCATATCTCGCAGCCACTGAATCGAACACTGTCGCCACGCGCTTCGCCTTGTCCTCTATGGACACCCGCTCAAAACCAAAATGGGTCGTCTGATTTGCCACGGTACCCTCCTGAGTGAGTAGTTATGCTCAAACCTAGATCCTGCAAGTGATCTAGGTCATATTATCTTGCGCGGGTAACCCGCCTCCTTGAGACGATCCAAATACCGCTGCCATTGTTGAGCCTGATTGGCCCCAAGATCGTAGAGATAATCCCACACGTATATCCCGGTATCGTGACCATCGTCGAACACCAGCTTGACAGCATAGTGCCCCACGGGTTCGATATCGGTGATGTTGACATCTTCTTTGCCGATTTGCAGCACCTCTTGCCCAGGTCCATGGCCCTGCACTTCGGCAGAAGGAGAATATACCCGCAGGTATTCGCAGGGCAATTCGAAGTGAGCCCCGTCATCATAGCTAAGTTCCAAAATCCTGGACTGTTTGTGGAGTTGAATCTCTATCGGTTTAGCGTTGGCCATAACCACCCCTTGATTAGTGATACGAAATCGCGAATTAGGTCCTACCTAGATCCTGCAAGTGATCGTGCTTATAGAGTGCAAGACATTGATTTGTAGAGCGAATTTGAGACCGAGTGGAATCCTTATTGTGATT
>JBDLIZ010000361.1:0-5937 GCA_039714615.1 Pseudomonadota bacterium
GCATCGCGAGGACCGGTGGAATTCGCAGCCGTTCCGGTGCCGGGCTGGAGCGACAAATTCGCCGGGAGCGAATTTGTACGCACGAGCACAGCGAGTGCGGCCCCGGAGGGGCGGAGGGCACGACTGCATGGATGCAGGAGGTAGAGCAACGCATGGAGCAGTTGCCGAGGACGCCCGGAGTAAAAGGGTAGCCGTAGCTACCACTTGAGTGAAGACCAAGCCGGAGCGAGCGAGAAACCGCTGGTACCGGGATAGGCCGGCGGCGAAAACAGGGTGTCATTTCTGGAATCCGGTTCATTTTCAACTGTTGTGCCGTGATCTCAATCTGTTACCTGCCCGCCGCTGGCCGGCTGGTGAGATTTCCGGGCTAGACTCGATATAGAAGTGAAGATTTCCGGGGGCTCCTCGTTAGGAGAAAGCGATGCACAGAAGGGCGTTTCTTCGTATGTTGGGGGTGGGTACTGTTGGCCTCGGCATTGGCAGTGTGGTTCAGAAAGGTATGGGAAGTACGACCCGCAGCAATCATGCGGCAGCGGGCGAAAGGATCACCATCTTTCTGTGCGGCGACGTAATGGTTGGGAGGGGCATCGATCAGATACTGCCCTATCCCAATCTTCCCCGTATCTACGAGCCTTACCTTCAAAGTGCCAAAGACTATGTGACAATCGCCGAGCAAGAAAATGGCCCCATACCCAGGGAAGTTCCATTCGAGTACATATGGGGCGATGCATTGAAAGAATTTCAAAAGCTCGCTCCGGATCTCCGGATCATCAATCTGGAAACCGCTATCACCACTAAAGAACGGTATTGGCCCCGGAAGGGTATCAATTACCGCATGCACCCGAGAAATACCCCTTGTCTAAGCGCAGCAGCAATAGACGGCTGCGTGCTGGCCAACAACCACGTTTTGGATTGGGGTTACGAGGGCCTGGCGGAGACCCTGGCAAGTCTGAAAAGTCACGAGATTGGAATCGTCGGTGCCGGACCCGACCGTGTGCGCGCCGAGGCTCCTCTGATATTCGATCTGCCTGGCAAGGGCAGAGTACTTGTGTATGCTTTTGCTCACCGCTCCAGTGGCGTTCCCTCGATGTGGCGTGCCGCTGATAGACGGCCGGGCGTGGCGGTACTGGAATCACTGAAAATATCCGAAGCTAACCAAGTGGCCGGCAGCATATCAGCTCGTAAGCAAGCGGGGGATCTGGTGGTGGTTTCTATTCACTGGGGTAACAACTGGGGATATGAGATACCACCGGAACAGCAGCAGTTTGCCCATTGGCTGATCGATAGAGCGGGTGTGGATGTCGTACATGGCCACTCCTCTCACCATCCTAAGGGTATTGAAATCTATCGGGGACGTCCCATCGTTTACGGCTGCGGGGATTTCCTAAACGACTATGAGGGGATTGACCGGTATGACGCTTTTCGGAACGATCTCACGTTTGCGTATTTTCTGACCCTGGATTCCAATACCGGCAAACTGACTCGGTTGGTGATGACGCCGCTACAGATCAGAAAATTCCGGTTGCAGTACCCGAAAGAGCAGGATCGAGAGTGGCTTAGGCAGACAATGAAGCAGGAATGTTCTTCACTGGGTACCAGGGTGACGAAGCTTATTGACGGTAGGTTTGAGCTTGAGATCGGTGAAGAGGTATAGATATCACTGCAAGTCCATTATGACTATCTCGAGCAGATGCTGGCCCGACCGATATACTGTCGTGGCCCAGCGATCCGAAATTCTGCGGATTACATCCACTTTCGGGTCTGTAGCAGCCGTTCCTGGCTTGCCCTCAGAGGGCGGGTTTGCCGCGGCCTTAAGCGCCGCTTGGGCAGCCTGAAATCAACCTCAGCGGCTGTTGTCCTCGGAAACAACCAGCCGTACTGGAGAACCATCCGCGGGAACGCTCACAGGCAGACCCTCCGAAAGCGCCTTTCCCGACATCAGGAGTGTCTCGTTCAATTCCAGGTTTTGAACGGAGTACATCCTGTGGGGTACGAAAACATTCCATTCAGGACTCGCGTTGAGGCGTGGATAGTCGAAAGGAAGGTTCCAGATCATTTCGTGGCGCGGCTGGTCGAACTTAAGACGTCCCGTCCAGGACGATTCGGCATCCACGTGAACATGCAGTTCACCTTTTTCCTTGTCCATGGCCGCACCCACGGATACATCTTCGCGCCAGGGAGTTGGGTTGATCCCCCGGGTTTTGTATTGAGCATAAAGAAGCGCAGTGCGGATAAAATTTCCGTCAAGATACCCTTCCTCAACAAATCCTGACTCCGATTGCATCGCAAACATGCTTTCAATTTCGTCATCGACCCATCGATGAAACTCCGGGTCATCATGCCAAGGAAGAAGGTTCAACATCGACTCGATCGAGTCCGCGTAACCGTCGTGAAGCTGTCCATGCCAGGGATAGGACCTCAGTGCGGCGGCGGCCCGCATCGTCCGCTCGACTTCATTAGAGTAGAGCGAGATCCCTTCTGCGAGATCAAACATCTGGTACGCATTAAGCACGTAACCCCAGGTGTCCGCGATCGTTTCATCCACCGGTTCCCGCGTCCTGATGTCAACCGAACTGACCCACAGCCCATCTTCTGTTCTTCCGGTAACCAGAACCTCGTCAAGCAAGCGTTTCAGCGGTTCGCGATACCTGTCCGCCTGAGGTCGTCCGAGGATCGTTTCAAGGAGATACACTTCCGCAAGTCCGGGGATGACCTCGCTACCATGGTCCCGAAGCCGGAACCGGGATGAACTCAGGTTCTTTTTGCCCTGTCTCCAATCCTCGGGCGGAAGCCCCTCATGTGCGGGAATAACGTCAAAGAGGTAAGCCTCAGTAATCCGCTCCGCCATCTGGAGATACTCTTCTTTCCCCGTGGCGTGGTGAAGACGGGCAAGTACCTGCAGGATTTCGCCGTTGACCTCAGCGTTTGAAGACGGAACCGGCCCTCTCGCGGTGCTAACGCTCGCCTGGGCAATGAGGGCCTGCATGATCTCCTCAAGACGATCAAACCATGCACCGCGGCCCGACCGTTCCGCGACCGCCAGCAACCCGTCCTTGGCATATTCCGAGGCACCGAAGACCAGGGACGCGGGAGAGTCTTCAATTACCCGCGTTGGCTGAAACCTGATCGTTTTCGGCAGGGAACCGCTGATGGCTCGTTCGGTGGCCAGCGCGTCCAGCCAGAGCTCCTCGCTGTCGGGATCGAACATCTGGCCTGCTATCAGCAGAAATGGAAACAGATCCGCCGCCGTATCCTTCGGATTCCAGAATGCCATGTTGGGCCGGAGCGCCCGGGGAACCAGCCCGGTCTCTGGATCCCGGACCGACTCCCAGGCCTTGAGCGTTTTAATTGCCCGGTATGACGCCTCCCGCGCCAAGCCTGCATTAACGGATGCCGCAAGAGGAAAATCTTTTCGTTCGAGCGCGTCGTGAAGCGCCGTCACGCGGCGACGCCAGGCCGTGTCGCGTTGAGGTGGGAGAATCAGATCTGTTTTAGACCGCCGGGGGCCGTCCTGCGTCTTACTTGGCTTGCCGCGTGGTTCCTTGACCGCTTCGCTCGGCGACGTAACAGATTTGACGGCAAGCTTGACCAGTTTCAACGCCTTGTTCTGGTAGACCGCTTCCTTGAAGAGGGGGTGATGCGCATGAACAATCGCGTATTCGGCGCCGTATTTCTGTCCCAATACTGCTAACTGCGTGGGTTTCAGCGCAAAATAGTGTCTGTCGAGCAATCTTCGATTTTGGAAACCTCTCGCTTCGGGTAGGCTGCCGCCCGACAAGTCGGTGAGCCTTTCGGTCCATTGATCCAGATAACGCGATCCATCCGGATTGATCTTGAATTCTGCAACCGGTGACCGCTCGGCGAGATAGGCGAATCCGTTTAAGCCCGGCGGGGTCAGGTAAGTCATGCCTTTTTCGCCGTTTTCTCTTACCCAACGGGCCATATCGACCCATTCGTTGTCCGCGTCGGTGGCAACCTGGATACCGGAGTCCCAGGTCTTGAGGTATCGATCCCAGTGCATGCCAATAGCGATACCGAGCAGCAATCCCGCCATCGGCAGCAGGTCTGCCTTGCGGAGCCTGATGAATCTCAGAACGACGGTTTCTTCGGCCGACTTCTGAATAAAGAAAACCAGCATCAGGATCCCAAACACGCTGATAAAAGGTGAAAGGCGGATGGCCTGTAGCTTGGCAATAACGCCCCATTCAAGAAGGTAATAATCCGCGAAGTGCAAAGCCGCAACAAAACACAGTGAGAGTGTTAGATAAAAAAGAACCCTGGGACCAAGTAAGTCTCCAAGTCTTTGCTTTTTAAAATACAGGAATACAGCCGTAACCAGCAGCGCATGAAAAAGAAGCCAAATCAGCGCCTTGATCGATTTCAACTCGAAATGATGAGGCATGCGGAACGCGACATACGTGAAATACCCACTGCTGTCCAATGCTCCTTGCTGGATGGCTGAGAGGACAGGCACCGCGGAAATCAAGGCGGGGATCAGCCATAACCCGGCGGCCACCGATGCCACCCGGATATGCTGTTTTCCAACGGTTGCAGTTAGCGCAACAAAAATCGGAAAAGCCACGGCCGAAAACACCAAGCCGATCTGGGTGTGAACGAGGGTGGCAAGTCCAAAAAACAACGCTGCGGCAAAGATTCTGCGTTTTATCAGGCCGGCAACTGCCAAGAGGATCATGGCGTGCGCAAGCGTGGGGGGCTGCGCTTCCGGGTTGCCGATGAAGGAGTTAATTTCCAAGCCTAAGCCTGTCCATGCTGCCTTCGTCGCAGCCATAAGGGCAACGAGCAGAAATCCTGCGCGATTGATCCCAAGGGCCCGACACAGCAACCACAATCCGGCGGCCAACAGAAATGTCTGGCCAACCTTCAAAGCAACCAGGGCCCAGACCTCTCCCATCGCCCAGGTTAGCGCCGCTACCAGGTAGGCATATGCCTGATGGTGGTGCCAGCGCAGTTCGATTCCGAAGTCCCCCGGCAGGTGCAGCGGGTCGAGAATCCTGCGCACGACGGGAATCAATCCATGATGGTTACTCGAACCAACATCTATTCCGCCATTTAGAAACAGGAAAAAAGCGGTGGTGATGACCAGTAGCAGAATGTTGATCATCAAGCCCACAGGCGAGATATTTATTGGTCTCTTGTCCAAGCGACATCTCCAATAACTAGAGCGTTATGGATTTTCCTGATTACCATCGAGCCTCAGCCATCTTTAAGAGCCTCTCGGGCATGGGCGGGGTTCGCACAGCAGCATAGCCCAACCGGGGCAGCATCGCTTGGAGATTGAAGCGCCGGTTGAACCGGTAGCAGAACTCGGCGAGATAACGCGGTAGATGCTTGTGATCAATGGCGTGGTATGTCCCATGGATCGACTTCTTTACATTGCCGATCATCGTGTTGACCCAGATCAGCGCTGCCTCGTCGACACTCGCCGGGCCGCCACCGGTGATCCCCGGCTCATGGCAACAACCGGCCACGGCAACAGCGCGAAAGCCACTCAGCCCATCGGAGACGACAACATTGTCGGCGATCAGATGTTTGCGTGCCCAGCAGCGGATTTCGGTGTTTTGGAAGCCCTTGACCTGGCTCAGGCGCATCGCGATTGGGTGACCCTCGTCATTGGTGGCTACCGCCGCCACCAAAGGGACCTTGTTCGCCGCCCCCGACCTCGCTTGCCGCCACGCCGTTCCCCGCCCCAGTAAGCATCGTCCAACTGCACCAATCCATCGAGCGGCTGGCTGTCATCATGCTCCTTAATCACCTGCATCAGCTTGTGCTTGAGACGCCAGGCGGCATTGTAAGAGATGCCGAGTTGACGCTTGAGCTCCAGCGCCGAAATGCCGTTCTTGCTCAGGGTCAGCAGGTACATGCCGAGGCGGCGGCGATCCTGGATACCCAGGATGCACCGCCGGATCGACAGCATCA
>JBDLIZ010000362.1:0-5932 GCA_039714615.1 Pseudomonadota bacterium
TTAGAAGTTAGAAGTTAGAAGTTAGAAGTTAAATTTCAAATGGTGCGCACAGCGCACCCTACCTCAATCCTTGTAGGGTGCGCTGTGCGCACCATTGTTTGGCTATAAATTCACCTGCGGGGTATCCCCAGGCGCTTGCGCCGTTCCCACAGGGATTTTCGGCTAATGCCCAAGCGATTAGAAATCTCAGTTTCCGTAAGCCTATCCTGATGTTCACGCACGAAGCTTCGAAAATAGTCATCCAGAGAAAGGTTATTAGTCCTCCCCTGGTCGGCACCCTCCTCCGGGCCTTTAGCATCCGTATCAATGGCCAAATGATTTAAGGTTACTTCATCGGTATCGGCAAGAATGACCGCACGTTCGATCGCATTTTCCAGCTCGCGCACATTACCCGGCCAATAATAATGTTGGATGGCCTCCATGGCCGAAGCAGAAAATGAGAGTTGTGAACGATTCAGCTTCTTGTAGGTTTTTTGCAGCAAATATTCTGCTAATTTTTGGATGTCTTTACCTCGCTCACGCAGCGCTGGCAGACTGATCTCCATGACCTGTAGACGAAAATAGAGATCCTGGCGAAACAGATTTTTAGTGACCAATGCCTTGAGATTGCGATTAGTGGCCGCGATGAGGCGCACATCAACATTGTAGGACAAAGGCGTCCCAATCGGGCGAATCTCGCCATTTTGTAATACCCTCAATAACTGCGCCTGGGCCGATGGGGGAAGTTCTGCGATCTCATCGAGAAAAAAAGTACCGCCATCGGCAGACGCCACCATGCCCCGGTGGGCCTCTGTGGCACCGGTAAAGGCCCCCTTCACGTGGCCGAACAGCTCGGACTCAATCAGGCTCTCCGGGATCGCGGCGCAGTTTACCGTAATAATGGGGGCCTTGCTCCGCGGGCTTTGTTCATGGATGGCACGCGCCACCAGCTCCTTACCCGTTCCGGACTCACCTTGGATAAGCACCGTGGCATCCGTAGGAGCCACCTTGTGGATGCGATCAAATATCTCTTGCATGAGTTTACATTCGCCAATCATCCCAGCGATGGGAAAGCTGCGTTGCAGATCGGTCTTCAGGGCCTGGTTTTGCCGGGTGATGCGCTGCTCGGTCAGGACTCGCCTGATCACCAGCAGCATCTCGTCATGGTCGAAAGGTTTTGCTATATAGTCCACCGCACCGAGCTTCATCGCCTCTACTGCGTTGCGCACGCTTGAATAGCTGGTCATGATAAGTACCGGCACCCCGTTGCTGTGGTCGATGATGTCGGTGCCCGGCGCACCGGGCAGTCGCAGGTCGGCAATGATCAGACTCAAGCCACTGATATCGGAATGATCAACGGCCTGCTCCACCGATTCCGCCTCTACCACCCGATATCCGTTGCGTTCCAGCAAACGCCGCAATGCCGAACGTATGACTTGCTCATCCTCGATCACCAATATACTGCTCATTGCTTCATCTGTACCGTGGGTTGTTGCTCACTGTGCGGCAACCATATCGACACCCGGGTGCCTTTACCGACCTCACTCTCAACAGATATTCTTCCCTCGTGATCCTGCACGATCCTATACACCAGTGACAAACCGAGCCCCGTGCCTTCACCCGGTTGCTTAGTGGTAAAAAAAGGTTCGAAGACGTGTTCGAGATTCTGCTCGACTATTCCCTGCCCCTGATCTTTTATAACGATCTTGACCCCACTATCCATCCGATCCACGATCACCTGCACCAGGGCACCGGGCTCGGAGGCATCGTAGGCGTTGGTAAGCAGATTTACCATGACCTGTAATAACCGCTGCCGCTCCCCCATTACCCTCAAGTCCTCAGGACAGGACTGGGAAAACTGCATCTGCTTGCCTCGGTGAGACAAACGAACCAACTGCACGGCCTCTTCCACTAACCCATGCAATCCGAAAAGCTCGCGTTCCCGATCCTCGGTCCCGCCGTGGCTGAATGCCATCAAAGAACGCACGATAGAGGTGATACGATGGGTCTGCTCCAGGATCTGTTGGACGCTGGCACTCACCTCTGCCGGATCTGATTCGTAACGCAGATTCTGCGCCAGAGAGGCGATACCCGTCACGGGGTTGCCGATCTCATGGGCCACGCCCGCGGCTAATCTGCCGATGGAGGCCAGGCGTTCGCTGTGCACCAGTTCCGCCTCTAGCGTTTCCAGTTCGGTTAGATCCTCTAGCAACATGACGACCCCAGTCCGGGATTTAGTAGATCTGCTCGCAGATTGATTGCCTAGTTCGATAATGAGTGCCTTATGGAGATTCAACCAACGGGACTGATTGTCCACCTGAAGCCGCATACGATGAACATGGTTATCAGCGCCCACCGCAAAACGATTCAGCAGAGGGCCCCAAGGAGACGGAAGATCTTCGAGCTGGCTTCCCACCACCTGGGATGCATTGAGCCCCGAGATGCCCTCCAAGGCCAGGTTCCAGATGAGCACCTCCTTGTTGTGATTCAGTGCACACACCCCCAAGGGTAGATCCAAAAGGATCTGCCGGTGGAACCGGTGTAACAAGTCCAGCTCGGCGGCCAATCCACGCAAGCGAGAGCGCGATTCGTCTAATCGTTGTTCCACATAGCTGATGGTGCCACCCAATACGGTTTCGCTACCGACCATCAATTCCAGACGCTGATTGACGATTACATGTGCTAACTGGGGACCGATCAGACCGGATAGATTACGCTCGATCTGTTCACGTAAACGGCGAAGTTTCGTCAGTCGCCTATCATATTGACTCATCTCCAGATCATCCAAGGCGCGATTGACCTCTTTGATTGCCGTTTTTTCGCCGATGACACGGCTTAGTTGGTCCTTGAATTGGGCAACCGTATTCGCCACCACTCTACCCGCAGGTGGATTCAGTGACTCACTGCAACAGGCGTGGGCCGCCTCGCGTTCAGCTTCACGTTGCCGGGTGAACAATGAGACCACCACGAACAACAGAGCATTTAGAGTAAGAGACCAAAAGGTAGCGTAGGTCCATTTGTCCTGGCCCTGGGTTGGTTGGAAGTATTCCGTGTGGTATGAAATCATCCCTGAAGCGGCCAACAGCGGCAACAGCAGAGTCCCTCCCCACACAGCGATTCCAACCAGCAGTCCGGTGATGAACCCCTCGCGTGTCGCCCTGTGCCAAAATAATACCCCAACGATGCCTGGCAGAAACTGCGCCACCGCGACAAAAGAGATCAGTCCAAGCTGCACCAAGCCTTGGTTGTGTTCCAACAGCAGATAGAATCCATATCCGGCCATGACGATCAGGGCGATCAGTATCCGCCGCCCCCACAACAACCAGCGATAAAGATCCACTGCGGGATCGGGATAACTTGCGGGTAACAGGAAATGATTCAGACACATCGAGGCCAGGGCGAGGGTAGTCACGATCATCATCGCCGAAGCAGCAGAGATTCCGCCAATAAAGGCCAAGACTGGCAAAGGCGAATGACCGGCCTCAGCAAGGACCACACCGAGTACGTAGTAATCCGCCGGCATGTCGAGCCTGAGGACCTGACCCGCCCATAACACTAGGGGAATGGGCAGATTCAGCAACAATAAAATCAGCGGGAAGGCCCAAGAAGCTATCAACAGGGCATGGGGATTATTGTTTTCAGTAAAAATCATATGGTATTGGCGCGGCAGCAGAAATGCGGCGGCGAAGGCCAACAACAACAGCGTATTCCAGGGTCCATCCTTTACCGGTTGATATAAGGCATCCAGGACCTGAGGATTGGCCCCTAACCATTCCGTCAGCCCCGTAAAACCACCCCATACCCCCAACAACGCTGTCAATCCCACCAGCATCAAGGCAATCAGCTTGACCACCGACTCAAATGCAATGGCCACCACTAAACCCTGATGCTTTTCCCCGGGCCTGACATGGCGGGCGCCAAAAAGAATGGAAAAGACAATTAAAAATATACAAAAGCCCAGGGCCAGCAGATGAGGAGAAGTCTCTTTGGTGAGTATATAGATAGACTCGGTCACCGCGCGGATCTGCAATGCGAGATAAGGCAGTACCCCAATGAGTGCAAACAGGGTCACTATTATCCCCGCGACCTGACTGCGATAGCGAAAGGCGAACAGGTCCGCCAAAGAGGTCAACTGATACTCGCGCGTCAAGCGCAAGATCGGCATCAGAAGAATGGGCGCGAGTATAAAGGCCAGCGTCACACCCAGATAAATGGTAAGGAAGTTATACCCTTGTTCTTCAGCAAAGCCAACACTTCCATAATAACTCCAGGACGTTGCATAGACCCCTAGCGACAAAGAGAACGTCAGCGGATGGGTTGCCACCCGCTTGGAAACCCATCCCTGATCGGTAGCATAGGCAATAAAAAACAGCAACAGCATGTAACTGAATGCCGCCATTGCCAAGAGTGGAAGACTAAAGGTCACGTCGCCTCTCAAAATAGTACAGCCACATCCTGAGCACGATCAAAATCAACCAAAGAATATAAGGCAAGAACCACACCCCCACGCTGGCAAACCAATCCAAAAGGGGCGAAACAAAAAATAGCAATCCCAGTAGGAACAACAGGATCACTCGGTCCATCCATCGAGCACGATCGTAAACTAACATAGATTTAGATTAACAAATTCGTTACCAAACGTAACGAAAAATCTACACATTTTTCTGATTCATCTTACAAAAAGATTTTTTTGCGGTGCCGGACAAGGTCCAAAGACATAAAAAAAGGCCGTGATGTCACGACCTTTTTTTACAATATGGTATATCTATTAAGCGGATGTCACGACGTTCAGTCCAAATGCCCTCCAGAACTGCAATCCACCATGATAATAGCTGATTTTCTCAGCGGGGTATCCCAAACCGAGCAATCCTGTGACCGCCAGGGAAGCGGCGCTGTCCATGGGGCCTCCACCCCATACCACAAGCTCTTTGGCAAAGTCATAATCTCGCTCGTAATGATCGGGAGCCGCCAGCGCAGAACCCTTTCCTCTACCACCGGATGCGGCAACCACCCAGTGGTCAATTCGTTCAACCCCAAGCCCGTTCAGCACGGCCTCTAACTCGGCGGAATCCGACCGCATGTAAAATACGGTGTATGGAATATTAATTGCGCCTGGAATACTCCCTTTTATATGCAACTCACTTCGTCTTGTATCAATAAGTGCCCCAGTGCCCTCGGAAAGCCGATTTTTCATAAACTCGAGGATGCCGTGCTCATCAATCTTACTTACCCCTAAATCTTTTTGGACGGGTCCAACACAGTAGGGTGGGCACTGAGGCAACGAACCGAAAAGCTCATTTTTAAGGACGTGATCTATATCGATATTACAGTGTATGCAAACGGGTTTTCCGTCATGCAGAACCTCGATGCAGTCGGTTGAATGATTTACTTGTGCCGGCTGGGAATCGACTATACCTCCCAGACTGATCAGACATTGGAAGCAAACAGAATCTTGCAGAGCCTTGTACTTGTCCATGGCGCGACGAGCTCCAATTAATACCTACCAGAGGCCTTTCAATATACCCCCTAACAAACATATAGATGCGAAGGATCTCTACTATTGGATCTTTTGAAAGTGCGAACGGTGCGGTGCAACACGAACGATGAACAGCGGGATTGACGCCCATCCCAGATGGGATATCTCGATTGATATAGGTGTTGGGAGACTAACGCAATGGTTTGCCGACAACAAGAAAGGGACGGGCAGGATCTAGATTATAGTCTTAGGCATACGAACGAAATATGTTGGCCCGCTTGGCGCTGAATAATCGTTCGCATTCAAAGCACGTCAACAGGCACATAAGCAGCTCTAAGGCGGTAGGTCTATCGATTCCATTCGCTAAACCTTTTGATTTTGGCTCATGTTGGATTCCAGGGTCTTATTTGACCAGCAACTCAATCAGAGAGTGAAGCAGGGCTTTTCCCCGTTTGCCGATATTATGGACGAACTCAA
>JBDLIZ010000363.1:0-5927 GCA_039714615.1 Pseudomonadota bacterium
TCCAGACGCGAGCGTGCCCCGCGACGATCCCAACCTTCGCGGGTGTATTCGGTCTGCTCCGCCGCCCCCGTCTTGGGCTTGAGATTGGGGAGTTGTAACTCCTCCCACAGCCAATCCACGATATCGGCGACCTTGAGTTCGAGGACAAACTCCAGCGCACCCTCGCCTTTGCCCCCGCCACCCTTTTCCCCACCGCGACCAGGCCCCTGTTTCTGGCGCAGCACGTCCCCCGGCTTGACCTCTCCCTGCCCCGCGCCTTGGCGTGAATCGGGCTTGTTCAGCTGAAAGCGATAATGTTCCAGAAAGCGCACCGGGACCTGCACCGTTCGATTCCCATCACCACCGAGGATATCCGCTCCCGAGATGAACTCTGGCAGCCGTGCACGCACCGCTTCTCGTACCTTCTCACTATGGCGCAACCAGTCTCGCGCCCCGCGTGAGAACAGGTCATACCACTTGCTGGCGCGCTGTTTCATAGCATTGATTTCAGACTGCTCATTCATGGCTTACCCACCTATTGCAACAACTTTAATAACTCATTCTAGCTGGCGCTACTCCTGCGAAAGCAATGTCGTCACGTAATTCAAGGCCTCTTTCGCACCATAGTTGTCATAACCGTACTCCTCGACCAGCCGCTGCTGCACAGCTGTGATCTTCTGTTGGGTCTCGTCGTCCGGTCGCGCCGTTGAGGTGACCAGGCGCAGCACATCACGACGTTCCTCGAACAGATACTGCTCGATGGCCTCATGCAGGCGAGAGTGACTGTCCAGGGTGAATTTTTGTCCGGCCTTGAAGGCCACCATGGCCTTACGCACCACTTCCTGGCGAAATGAATGCTTGCCGGAGTCCGAGATTCCGATCTTGTCCTCCACGGAACGCAGAAAACGCTCATCCGGCACCCGTGACTCCCCGGTAATGGGATCGGTGATCTCGCGCTGGTCCAACGAGGCCTCCACCTCATCCAGATATTTTTCCAGTAATTGCTGGGCCTCTTCTTCGAACGAGGCGAACAGCGCCTTGTGCACGTCTTCCTTCACCCAACGGTTATAGAAATCCTTGCGCGCGATCACCAGAAAATCGATCCACTGAATCTTGCGTTTGGTATCCATGCGTGCATCCGACTCGATGGTGTCCTTTAAGGCCAGTAATACCTCCATGCTGGTGAGACTTCGCACCTCACTGCGGGTGATGGCATTGGAGATGGCATTGATCACAAACCGCGGACTCACGCCCGTGAGACCCTCATCGGGGGTCTCGGCGTGAATTCTATCCACCTCGGTTTCCGAAAAGCCCTCTACATCCTCTCCCGCATACAGACGCAGTTTTTTAGACAGATCCAGTTTTTCGCGTTCAGGTTTTTTCAAGCGTGTGAGGATGGCAAAGGTCGCGGCCAGCTTGAGCGAATGGGGATCCAGATGTACATCACGAAAGGCGGCTGCATGTGAGACCAGTTTCTTATAAATACGCGCTTCCTCAGGATAGGCAAGGGTATAAGGCACCTTGATGATGACCATACGATCCAGCAGCGCCTCATTTTCCTTTTCTTGTAAGAACTTATTGAATTCGGCCAGATTGGTATGCGCCACGATAGTCTCGTCCAGATGGATCAGGGGGAATCGCGAGACCTTGACGTTTTTCTCCTGGGTCAAGGTCAGGAGCAGATAAAGAAATTCCCGCTTGACCTTGAGTATCTCGATCATTTCCAGGACGCCTCGGCTGGCGGCGTATACCGCCCCGGACCAGGACCAGGCCCGAGGATCACCTTCATCACCGATCTCGGCGACCTTAGACAGGTCCACGGAACCCACCAGATCGGCGATATCGGCCGTGGTCGGATCATGCGGGGCATAGGTACCCACCCCGATCCTGGAGGCCTCCGATAAAAAGATGCGCTCCACCGGATATTTCATAAAATCGCCATCGAATTCTTCCTCCAAACGCATCCGGCAATAGGGGCTCAACTCGCCTACGATATCCACTGCGTAGGTCTCACGAAATTCGGCCCGCATGCTGGCGGGAATCAGGTTCAATGGCGACTCATGCAAGGGAGAATCTCTCAGCGCATAGATCGCCCCTTCATCGGTGTGACTGTATTCCTCAAGGGCTCGCTTGAGCAGTATCACCAGGGTTGATTTACCCCCCGAAGGCGGCCCTAGCAACAACAATAGACGCCGTCCCACATCAGAACCCGCACTGGCCGCCTTGAAATACTCAACCACCCTATTCAAGGCCTCGTCTATGCCGAATAATTCGTGAACGAATAGCTCATTGGCATTCTCTGACGCCTCGCCTTCGTGGTCCCGGTTGCTATACCAGTGCAACATATCCCAGATATACTCGTGACTGGTGCGAGCATATCGACACGGCTCCTGATGTAGGACCTGTTCCAGAAACTCCGCGAAACTCCCTTCCCAGTGTTTCGCCCTGTGCTCCTTGGTAAATGCAGTCAAGGCATCGATAAACTGGCTTGGATTCTTTTGCTGATACTGATTCGTGGGCTTCGGCATTACCTTCCTCCCTGCTTATGTTTTGGTCAACGGGTAATATACCCAGGCGCCAATGTCAGTTTAGAACTCGGCATAAACCAAATGTTTCATAATGAGTGCAATCCGTCGCTCAAATTTTAGCTCATCAGCTCAAGACAGTGCCTGACGCAGACAGAAACCCGATGCTATTGCATGAGGTTAAATACCCCGGTAACTGACGGGTTTTCGGGAGGAGATGCTACCCTTCCATGTGAAGAACTCTCAGGGACGCAGGATCGTATTACCCAACACCTCGATGAGTTCGCGGGCATGGTATGCCTTACCCTCGTGCGGAGGCTGTTCGCCAGTGTAGAGCAATACGGTGATTGTTGCCGTATATCGGGCTAGGGGTTTGAGAGTAGTCGCAGAAATCTCTTCTTCAACGCCCTGGTCGCCAAACCACAAATGGTGGTGTTCGAAGTGGTGATGTCGGTAGGATTCAGCATCGGAGGCATAGTCTGGCAGACTCACATCCTGATCAATTTGGTCAAGTACTACGAATTTCTCCTCGCCCTGCTCCAGGGCAATCTCAGCTGCGCGGTAGAGCAGATACTGCTTTACCTTTTCGTTTCGGGTGAGGGAATTAGCAGTATAGGACACCTGGTAGCGATTGTTGGCGATTCGCTGATCGAGGTATCCGGTTCCTTCCAAAGTGGGATGGTAAGGTGTCGGACCGGCACACCCAACTGTTAACAAAATGATTAATAACACCTGCCAGAGGTGCGAACCGCTCAACATGGACATTCCCTTTCACATTTCTCATTCGTCTCGACCCCCATAGTGTGCCATAAATCTGACGTAATAACAGTTCGTTTAATCACTGATACGACCTCTCTATAGGGCCTGCATATAAATAAGTGTATGCCTTAGCTCACGCCTTAATATAGGCCCGTCAAATCACTGACAGACATCTCAGCCCGGGTTGACAATGCGGGAAAATAAGTGACGGTTTTTTGGCGCTTTTACTCGCGCTTATCCACCACGGCATTTATCCGCTAGAATTTTGTGTTGGCCTGTTCGACAAACAGAATCCCAGTATTGCATGCCACTTGCAATCAACTTTTACCGCGCATGCGGCGTACTAACATCCGCCCAACACTTTCAGTGACCTAAGCCAATGCATAGGGTGCTGTCACCACCCTTTAACAATCCAACCTTCACGATATAATCTCCTCTACGCGCCTCGCCAAGGCGCGGATATGCAATGCCTTTTTATAGCGATATTCACTATATTTTCACGGCTTTGAAGCCCTGGCACAATGCGTGCATGATTCATGAAAAGGCGTCCGGATAGTTGGCCCTACTTACTGGAGAACAATAAAAACGGACACAGGAACACGTCTCGGACGAAGGTGACTTGCAATCGCGTATAGACCAACCGACGAGGCCGTGAGACATGACTATCTTTAACCAATACCTGTCCCGATACGATGACACCAGAGAAGATGAGTACAGTCTAGAAGAGTACCTGCAAATCTGTAAGGAGGACGTGTCCGCCTATGCGAGCGCCACCGAACGCATGTTGTTGGCCATCGGCGACCCAGAGCTGGTAGACACTCGCCATGATCCTCGCTTAAGCCGATTATTTTCCAACAAGATCATCAAGCGCTATCCTGCCTTCAAAGACTTCTACGGCATGGAGGAAACGATCGAGCAAATCGTTTCCTTTTTCCGCCATGCCGCTCAAGGGCTCGAAGAGAAAAAACAAATCCTCTACCTCCTAGGCCCGGTGGGCGGCGGCAAATCATCACTGGCGGAAAAGCTCAAATCCCTCATGGAAAAAAGCCCTTTCTATGCAATTAAGGGTTCGCCAATCAATGAATCCCCTCTCGGGCTGTTTTCCCCGCAAGAAGACGGTCCCATCCTCAAGGATGATTACGGCATCCCCGGTCGCTACCTCAGCGGAATCATGTCACCCTGGGCCATCAAGCGTTTACATGAGTTCAACGGTGACATCACCCGCTTCAAGGTCGTCAAGCGTTGGCCATCGGTGCTGGAGCAGATCGCGGTGGCAAAAACCGAGCCCGGCGATGAGAACAACCAGGACATCTCCTCCCTGGTAGGTAAGGTCGACATACGCAAGCTCGAGCAGTTCTCCCAGAACGATACCGACGCCTACTCCTTCTCGGGAGGGCTGTGTCTGGCCAATCAGGGGCTGCTGGAGTTCGTTGAGATGTTCAAGGCACCCATCAAGGTGCTGCATCCGCTGTTGACCGCAACCCAGGAAGGCAATTACATGGGTACCGAAGGGCTGTCAGCCATCCCCTTCGAAGGCATCATCCTGGCCCATTCCAACGAATCGGAATGGCTGGCCTTCAAGAACAATCGCAACAATGAGGCCTTCCTCGACCGCATTTACATCGTCAAGGTACCGTACTGCCTGCGAGTCTCCGAGGAGGTAAAAATTTACGAAAAGCTGTTGCACAACAGCTCACTGGCCGACGCCCCGCGGGCACCCGATACCCTGCTGATGATGGCGCAGTTCGCAACCTTGTCTCGGCTCAAAGAACCTGAGAATTCCAACATCTTCTCTAAAATGAGGGTCTACGACGGAGAAAACCTCAAGGACGTCGACCCCAAAGCCAAGTCCTATCAAGAGTATCGAGATTACGCCGGGGTGGACGAAGGCATGACCGGCCTGTCGACCCGCTTTGCGTTTAAGATCCTCTCCAAGGTGTTCAATTACGGTCAGTCAGAGGTGGCCGCCAACCCCGTACATCTGCTGTACGTGCTGGGGCGACAGATCGATCAGGAACAGTTTGCTCCCGAAACCGAGGAGAAATATCACTCTTATATCAAGGAATACTTGGCCACCCGCTACGCCGAATTCATCGGCAAAGAAATCCAAACGGCCTATCTGGAATCCTACTCCGAATACGGTCAAAACATCTTCGATCGCTATGTCACCTATGCCGATTACTGGATCCAGGACGAAGAGTACCGCGATCCGGATACCGGTGAGATCTTCGATCGCTCCGCACTCAATGAGGAACTGGAGAAGATCGAAAAACCGGCCAAGATCAGTAATCCCAAGGACTTTCGCAACGAGATCGTCAATTTCGTACTGCGGGCGCGGGCCAACAACGCCGGTAACAACCCGGCATGGACCAGCTATGAAAAACTGCGTGAGGTGATAGAGAAAAAGATGTTCTCCAACACCGAGGACCTGCTGCCGGTGATCTCATTCAACGCCAAGGCCTCCACCCAAGAACGCAGAAAGCACAAGGCCTTCGTCGAACGGATGGTGGAAAAGGGCTACACGGAAAGACAGGTCCGCCTGCTGTCCGAGTGGTACCTGAGAGTGAGGAAGTCATCTTAAGGGACCGATCAAAATGCGGGTTTTATCTTTACAATTACCAATGAGTCGAAAGGGCTAGCCATGAAGGGGGGTTCGGAGTTTGG
>JBDLIZ010000364.1:0-5923 GCA_039714615.1 Pseudomonadota bacterium
CTCGGCCTTCTCTCTCTACACCACCTGATTCAATGATCACCGGTGGATAAAACCGCAATGAAACTGCCGGTGGTCAGCGATCTACTGTGAGGAGCAACACCAGTTCACTCGGCGCATCATTGGCTTTGGCGTACATGCTGGTCATGTCGATGGTGTGGCCTTGTATCAAATGTTCAATAAAGCTATCTTAACCAAAGGTGTTCCGAAATATCTCAGCTCTGACAATGATCCGCTATTCCTGTATCACCAATGGCGAGCGAATTTGTGGATTCTGGGTGTAGATGAGATCAAGACCGTACCGGATACACCTCTATCGCCTCCCTACATTGAGCGACTCATCGGAACTGTTCGCCGTGAATATCTTGACCATCCACTATTCTGGAATGCCGTTGACCTGGAAAGAAAGCTTGCAGACTTCCAAATGTATTACAGCCATCATCGCACACACAGCTCACTCATCGGCAACACACCGGATGAAGCTGCTGGACATGCTCTAAATTGCCAACCACATTGAATAACTTCCGTTGGCAGACTCACTGCCGAGGGCTATACCAGCTTCCCGCAGCAACTTGAGTATCAATTCGCCATGCACAGGAGTTTCAGGTGTTATTTAATCACCAAAATTCCAAAGTGCATGATCCGAGGGTGTTCGCGTGGCCATTATTGCTGCGATCCTTTCAACGATGTGCGGGTGATCATCGGCGACGTCGATGGTTTCACTCGGGTCTGAGGTAAGGTCGTAGAGCTGAATTGGTGCGTCCGAACTCATAGATCTGCCTGCGCGTAGTTTGCGGATTCCTTTCCAGTCGCCCATCCGCACCGCCTGGGCGCTACCTCTTCCACGATTATCGTGGTATTCCCAGTAAAGGCTTTCATGACGTTTCTGAATGCCGTCGCCTGTCAATGTCGGTGCGAAGGAGACCCCGTCAATACCCTCTGGTGGTGTGATACCCGCCAAGTCAGCAAATGTAGGCATAACATCCCAGAAGGCAGAGACATGATCCGATACGCTCTCTGCCTTAATGACTCCAGGCCATCGAGCGAGGGTGGGAACGCGGATGCCACCCTCGGTCAGTTTCCGTTTGCCTCCACGAAAGCCTCCCGCGCTGTTAAAGAAGGCCAAATCGGAGCCACCCGCAGATGTCGGCCCATTATCGCTTGTGAAAATAACGAGCGTGTTTGCTGCCAGACCCAGAGTTTCCAGCTGGTCAAGAATGGCACCGACCTGGCGGTCAAGCACTGAGATCATCGCTGCCCGCGCTGCCCGAGGACGCGGATGAGGGGTGTATCCTGCACCAGCCGAATAGCCAGTTTCCTTAAAGTCGAAGGGTGCTAACTCGCTATCCGGAACCTGTAGCGCGGCATGCGGAATCGTCGGTGCAAAGTAGAGGAAGAATGGTTGATTTTTATGTTGGTCAATGAAGTCATGTACCTTGGCTGCCATGCGATAGGGCGCATACTCCCGACCAATATAGTGTATGTAAGCTGTGCCGGGATCTGCACCTGCTACTGAACCTTTACCACCGGAACCCAATACGCCAGCATTGTCGAGCGTGTACCGGGTTTCGTTCTCCCACAATGCTTCCGGGTAGTAATCATGAGCGACACGCTGATCGGTATAACCGAAGAAGTAATCGAATCCCTGCCGGTTAGGGGCGCCCTCGCTGCCTTGTGCGCCGAGCCCCCACTTTCCAACCAGTCCGGTAACATAGCCCGCTTCGTGAAGCATGGACGCAAGAGTGACGGTTTCCGAGGAGAGCGGTGTTTGTTCACCGCTTGGGACTCTGGCATTCCCACGAATTTGTGCATGCCCCGTATGCTTCCCGGTCAGGAGAACCCCGCGTGAGGGTGCACACACCGTTGCTCCCGCATAGAATTGAGTGAAAACCATACCTTCAGCAGCAATGCGGTCCAGGGTGGGAGTATTAAATCTGGACTGACCGAAAGGTGATATGTCCCCGTAACCGAGGTCGTCGGCCAAGATGAAAATTATATTTGGATTGTGTCGCTCGACTACCATCGGCTCATACAGACAACCAGCCAAAACAATCGTAGTGAGAAATACAACTGGCAACAGGCTTTTCATATAAAAAATTCCTGTTAATTAAGGTACATGCCAATTATCAAACCATTGAATTACCGTTTGTGGTCATTAGCATCCAACACTATACGCCCTTAGGAGACGCTAGCGTTATTTTTTTACTCTCCGTTTAGGCTTTGAGTCAGCATTGGCTAGCCATGACTGATGTATTGACTTAAGCTCGTTGGCTATTTCAGGGTGATCTGTTATCAGGTTCACCTTTTCACCCGGGTCCTTATCCAAATTAAACAAAGACTCGCCAACTTGTAGTTGGACCATTTGTATCCTGGCATGCTGGTCATTGTAAGCAATATGATATTTCCATTTTCCTTTACGCACAGCAACTTCATAGCCCGTATCCCATATAAGCACTCTTTCTTTTCGAACATTCTTATCAGACGTTAACCAGGGAGTTAAATCGATACCATCGATATGACCAGGTATCTTAATGCCCGCAGCCATCAGTATTGTTGGGAATAAGTCCATGGTGCTGACCACTTGATCAAATGTTTTACTGTTTAAGTATCGTTCTCCCCCATACACAATGAATGGGATTCTAATACCGCCCTCATATAAGGTATATTTGCTGCCTTTTAATTCCCCATTATTTGCGTAGATCGGCGTAGATCCACCGTTATCACTGATATAGATAACTATGGTGTTGTCGCTTAACTGATGTTTTACCAGGGCATCCAATACCTGGCCGATTTCTTTATCCATAAAATGAAGCTGACCCAGATAGTGCTCTCGACCTTCTGGATTATTGGGAAAACGTCCTCCCCTATACCAGTCTTTATAGTTTTCTGTTGCGGGGTCCCAGTCACGGTAGCCTTTGAGCTTGTGATGCTTCAAGTGGCTTTCGGGTAGTTGATGAGTAAAATTATGGACAGCGTTAAAAGAAAGTTGCAGAAAAAAAGTCGATTGTTGATTTTCTTGAATAAAGTCTCTTGCTTTTTGACCGAACAATTCGGTTGAAAAACCTTCCTGATCGACTTTTTTATCATTTACCCACATCCCCCCCATTTCAAGACTTGGCCCTTTTGTTTTAAAAGCTTTCTTAAGGGCCATGAAGTCATTCTGGGCTTGTTCATTATGAATCAGATAGTGTTTACGCCCGCCGCTTGAACCGTAAAACGAGTCGAATCCGTGATTCAAAGGGAAATTACGACTGTCAGGTGTGCTATTTTTACCATAGTGGAACTTCCCTACGTATCCCGTTCTGTATCCCTTTGTTTTAAGCATTTCTGCAATCGTTGGAAACTGTTCGTTTTCCAATCCTTTGCCGCCATACCAATAACCCGTAAAGCGTTGATGATATGAGCCGCTTATTAATCCAGCTCTAGAAGCATTGCATATTGGAGCAGTTACGTAAGCATTGGTGAAGGTGATGCCGTTCATTGCCAATTTGTCCAGGTTTGGCGTACTTACATCATTAACTAATCCCTTATAATTCAGATCGGCATAACCCTGATCATCACCGACAATCAAGATGATATTAGGTGGCCCAGATGCCGGTTTGGCATCCTTTATATTTTTGGTGTCAGAGTACGCAGAGATAAAACATCCCGCACTAACTATTACGATGGATAGTAGCCACCTCATTTTCATTCTTATGTTTCTATGATTGTAAATTTGGACTTTTTCGGCTTTCATTGATATACGAGTTTCGTACCGGATCCTAGAATAGCACTGAAAGAGGTCAAAATGAATGTGTAAGTATCCGATGCGCTCGAAGTTGCTGTACAAACGGATATTTGACGATAGTGCGGGGGCGGGCGGCCTGAACGATTGCTCTCAACCTGACACGGTCATTCAAAGGGTTTAAAATTTCCATGCATCTTATTTCACAGGGATTTATCTATGAAAAGCCTGTTGTCAGTTGTGTTTCTTACTGCTTTCGTATTGGCTGATTGTTTGCATGAGCCGGTGGCAGCCAAGCAACGCTGGCCTAATCTGATTGTCATAATGGCTGATGATCTCGGATATAGTGATGTAGGTTTTAATGGCAGCACGGATATTCCGACTCCGCATATCGACTCAATCGCATCCAATGGTGTTCGATTCAGCAGTGGTTACACAACCTATACTGTTTGTTCACCAAGCCGTGCTGGCTTAATAACAGGGCGCTATCCACAGCGATTTGGCTTTGAACGCAATCCGCAGTATCGACCAGCAGATAAAAATATGGGGCTGCCGCAGGATGAGCAGACCCTGGCCGACGTCTTGAAAGAACGTGGCTACAGCACTGGCATCATTGGTAAATGGCACCTCGGTGCAAACCGCGAAGCTCACCATCCACTCGAACGAGGTTTTGATGAGTTTTTTGGCCACCTTGGCGGTAGTCACCGTTATTTTCCTCACGAACTCACCATTAAAGACAGTTACAGTATCAGCAATGAAGGCAAGAGCAGTAGAACCTGGATCATGCGCGATCACAAGCCGGTAAAAGTAGATTCCTATTTGACCGATGAGTTCTCTGATGAGGCAGTAGCATTTATCGAGCGGCACCAGGGAAAGCCATTTTTCCTTTTCCTCTCATACAATGCACCACATACTCCATTACAGGCGACCAGCAAGTACCTGTCCCGCTTCGGTAGCATACAGAACAATAAACGTAGGACCTATGCCGCCATGGTCAGCGCCATGGACGATGGCATAGGAAGGGTCCTGCAGCGCCTGAAAGCGCTAAATCTCGAGAAGGACAGCATGATTGTTTTCCTGTCTGATAACGGTGGACCAATACATAACGGCTCACGTAATAACCCCCTGCGCGGAAAAAAAGGTACTCCCTACGAAGGCGGTTTTCGCGTTCCGTTTGCATTGCAATGGCCAGGAAACGTTAAAGCCGGTCTAGTCATTGACCAGCCAGTATCGACACTCGATATTTTCGCCACCATGGCAGCGCTCTGTGACATTGAAATCAACAAGGAGCAGCCCCTTGATGGTTTGAACCTGATGCCACTACTGAATGGCAACACCGAGGCTTTTGACAGCCGACCTATTTACCTGCGCATGCATGACAAACAGGCCTTCACTATTCGCAGGGGCCAGTATAAGCTGGTAATCCCTGAGCAAGATAGCCAGGCAGAGCTGTATAACCTCAACGCCGACATAGGTGAATCGCATGATCTATCCGCTGAACAGCCACAATTGGTGCAATCACTCAGTGCTCAACTCAATGCTTGGGCTGATCAGCTTGGTACACCAAAATTCAAGGGGCTCATTCATACCAAACGCCGGCAAAACAAGTTTAAAAAGAAGTCAGGGTTACAATTACATTAAACCACTGGTGCTGATTGTTAATAGTTGTCAATCTACAACGTAGATGACGCACGCCCTGTGGGTGGCGAATTGTTACTCAAGCCGCTATGGGGAGCTGATAAAGCCATCAGTAGTGAGTTTGCCAACGGAATTGATTCAACTTGATTGGCAATTTCGGAGTGCCTCCAGCAACTTCAGCCGGTGTATCACCGCCAAGTGGGCTATGGGTGCGATGATGATTATAATCGTGGATCGCCGAATATGGTGCGGACTGAGGAACAACGCCCAGAAGCCGAGCAGGAATCGAACGATCATTGAAAGATTGGGTACGCGCTTTCGTGAACGGTTGATCACCAGGAGCTGCTGTTTCATGAGAAGGCTGTCGGCCACAACAGCTCTTGCGCCACCCGGCCCCGTCAGCTTGGCGAGGGTGGCCAGCAGATGAATGAGGAGTGTGATCAGATTCTTCATGTGGAAGTAGGTCGGGTGGCATCATCGATAAATAGGTCTTGCGGCGAGCTCTGTCGCCGACGGTGACGCTGGGACCGTGCATCACATCGCTCATCCACAGCTGACCGGCTC
>JBDLIZ010000365.1:0-5920 GCA_039714615.1 Pseudomonadota bacterium
CTTACCCAGGCCTTGGCGAAGGAACCCGACCATGTCGAGGCCGTCATGGCGGGGGGGGGGAGAGACTGATATGGAACAGGAATACGACATCATTATCGTCGGGGGAGGAATGGTTGGCGCGAGTCTGGCGTACGCCTTGGCCGATAGCGACTATCGTATCGCTCTGTTAGAGGCTCACCCGGTGGGGCAGTCAGGACAACCCAGTTATGATGAAAGGACCGTCGCCTTGTCCTACGGGTCGATGAGGGTCTTCAGGGCCCTGGGACTGTGGGATGAACTCAGAGCCTTTGCTACCCCCATCAAACATATCCATGTATCCGAGCGAGGCCGTTTTGGCGCGACCAGAATCAGTCATACCGAGCAGGGTGTGGAGGCCCTGGGCTACGTGGTCATCAACCGGGCGTTGGGGGAATGCCTCTATGCACGGATCTTGAAGCAAAAGAACGTCTCCATCATCATGCCCGCGCGCCTGCAGGACTTTACTGTCGACCCTGAGCGGGTGACTGTGACGGTTGCCCATGGACCCGAAGCCGGGACAGGAGAGTTGCTAGAGCTTGATGGCCGGTTGTTGGTGGCCGCCGATGGTAGTGCATCGATGGTCAGGGAACAGGCCGGTATGCAGGTGCGCAGTTTCAACTACGGACATACCGCTATCGTCGCCAATGTCACCCCTGAACACCATCATAAATATATTGCCTATGAGCGGTTCACCGATACCGGTCCATTGGCATTGCTGCCGATAAGCGAGGGTCGCTGTTCACTGGTGTGGTCCAACCGGGAGCAGGACGTAGACGTTCTCATGGGCTTGAGCGACAGTGAATTTCTCAATCGCTTGCAGCGCCGGTTTGGTTACCGTCTGGGCCGATTGGTCAAGACCGGGGCGCGAAGTGCCTATCCCCTGACCCTCATCGAGGCCCGTGAGATGGTGGGACCGAGGCTGGCATTATTGGGTAATGCGGCGCACAGCATTCACCCGGTTGCCGGTCAGGGATTCAACCTTGCCCTGCGCGATGTTGCCACCCTGGCGCAGTTGTTGATCGATGGGGATGAACAAGATGCCGGGAGCGAGGTCGTATTAAGTGAATTTGCGCGTTGGCGCCGGGATGATCTCAGTAAAACCATTCGCCTGACCGATGCTCTGGCCCGGGTATTCACCAATCCCCTGGTGGGCATGACCCATGCAGGGGGTATCGGCTTGGTCGTGATGGATCTCATCGCGCCGCTGCGCAGGATGTTTGCGCGCCGAACTATGGGTATGGCGGGGCGCCTGCCGCGATTGGCTGTCGGTCAGGTATTGCGGGAGCCTTCTCATCAAGATAATGGTAACGAGTGTCTCAAGGGGCAATTTTGAATACTGAGGTTTTGATATCAGGTGGAGGAATGGTTGGCGCGACGCTGGCCTGCGCCTTGGCCAGCGCCGGCCTGCGGGTGGCCGTCGTCGAGGCGAGGGAACCGAGCCCCTTCGATGTCGCGAGTGACTATGATCAGCGGGTATCCGCGCTTAGCCCGGGTTCGGAACAGATTTTACGCTCCCTCGAAGTCTGGCCCTTGATAGAAAAGCGCCGACTCTGTCCCTATCAACACATGCATGTGTGGGATGCATCGGGACGGGGAGAGATCCATTTTGATGCCGTAGAGTTAAGCGAGCCTTATCTGGGACATATCATTGAAAACCACGTCATCCAAGGGGCATTGGTTGATCGTTTGCGCAGCCTGGAGAACATCAGCTGGTATTGTCCGGATACCGTGCATGGCATAGAGGTCGGCGCGGATGGGGTAGCGGTCGAACTGGACAGCGGCACCCGGATCAAGTCAAGGCTGGTGGTGGGTGCGGATGGTGCGGCTTCACGGGTCCGTTCGCTGTGCGGGATTACATTTCAGGCCCGAAGTTATACCCAGGATGCGGTGGTGGCCAATGTCAGCAGCGAACAATCTCATCAAAATACGGCTTGGCAGCGATTTCTTCCCACCGGACCGCTGGCCTTTTTGCCCTTAGCGAATGGCCAGTGTTCCATCGTCTGGTCTACCAGCCAGGCGCAGGCCGAGGATCTGGTCAATCAGACGGATGAGGAATTCTGTGAGGCGCTGACCGAGGCTTCGGATGGCAAACTCGGAAGTATCACAAGTACGAGTACCCGGGCGCTGTTTCCGTTGCGGGGGGGGCAGGCCAACCCCTATGTACTGCCCCGGGTTGCGCTCATTGGTGATGCCGCGCACAGCATCCATCCCCTGGCCGGACAAGGTGTCAATCTGGGGTTTAAGGATGCCGCAACCCTGGCCGAAGTATTACAGGAAGCGCACCATGACATCGGCAGTCTGCGCGTATTGCGCCGCTATGAACGGGCTCGAAAAGGGGATAATCTTCTGACCATGAGGGCGATGGAAGGGTTTAAAATGCTGTTTTCCTTCTCCAGGGGGCCGGTGGCCATGTTGCGCAACGCGAGCCTGACGATTGCCAATGGTTCCGGTCCCTTGAAACACTATTTAATGCGCCGGGCCATGGGCGTCGCCGGGGAACGCCCGAAGCTGGCTCTTAGAGGGCGCTGATAAGGACCTGGTTTGTAAAAAAGAATGATCGGTCCTCACCATTAATGGATACCAATGCGCATGCCAAAAATTGGGATTATGGGTCTGTTGGGACTATTGATCGCCTGTGCACCGATGCCACCGTCATCCACCGCTGCTGAAAGCGGAGTCGAGGGTCATGTCACCATGGGCCCAACCTGTGGGGCGGTGCCCGTGGGGCGTCGCGACAACTGCCGAAACAAGCCGATGCAGACCCAGCTCGAGGTGAGGGATAGCAAGGATAAGACCATTGCCTCCGCACATTCCGATCCGCAGGGATATTATCGTATCGTGTTACCTCCCGGTTCGTATATCCTGCAGCCTCGGGAACATGGTTTTCTCAGCGTTCAGGCTATCCCTTTCAAGGTCAATGAAAAGGGATTTGTCCATATCAATGTTCAGTACATGACGGGCATCAGATGATAGAGATCATCAGCCAAAACGGTAGGTGTTTTTAAATGGATATGAGTCAGCCGAGTATAGTGATCGATAGGTCTCAGCAGGGGTTGAGCCGTGCCCAGTAAGAGGTTTCGTACGGGTTTAAGACGATCCACTGTCCGATGGGTCGTGGGTTTGGCTGTGGTTTGCCTGATAACCTTGGGAATTGTCCTACTCTACCAAGGAGAACCTCCTTTCCTTTCCGGCCCGGTGGTCGCTTCGATCAATGATGAATTGAAGGCCTATCTACTGACCAAGCAGAAGCAGAAAACTGAACATCCCAAGCGCTACGATAAGCCCAAGGAGGCCCAGCAGTATTATGTGCAAAAGCGTGCTCCTTTCGGTCAGTCCTCCCTGCCGGTCGAGCGCTATGGGGTCGCGTCTCGGCATATGAGGCAAATGAGGCGGTATTCAACCGCAACACGATCGATTCGGGCCTTCTCAGCGCAGAAGATGGAGATAGTGCAGGCCGCCGCCCAGGAACCGTTCTCGGGGGCCTGGCAGGCCCTGGGTCCGGGCAATGTGGGCGGCCGCACCCGGGCTCTGCTCATCGATCCGAATAATGCCGATATTATCTATGCCGCCGGGGTCGCCGGCGGGGTCTGGAAGACCACCAACGGCGGTGCGAGCTGGTCTGCACTAACTGATCTCATCGCCAATCTGGCGGTCAATTCCATGGCTATGTCACCGGGGAACGCCAATGTGATCTACGCTGGAACCGGCGAGGGCTATTTCAACGGGGATTTCGTGCGCGGCGACGGGATATTCAAGACCACCGACGGTGGTGCGACCTGGACCCAGTTGTTGAGCACCGCGGACAATTCCGATTTTCATTATGTGAACGATCTGGTGGTCAGCCACAAAAATGCTCAGATTGTCTATGCCGCGACCCGCATGGGGGTGTTCCGCTCCACCGATGGGGGTGCGGTTTGGACTCAGGTGCATGCCTCGTCAGTACAGGGCGGGTGCCTAGATCTTGCCATTCGCACCAATCGAGATCCGGATCATGTCTTTGCGGCCTGCGGGACCTTTACCAGGGCGACGGTGTTTAGAACCACCGACGGTGGAGGCACCTGGGTGCCGGTATTGGGTGCGAGCGAGCTCTTTATGGGGCGAACATCATTAGCCATTGCCCCCTCGAATGAGGAAATTATCTATGCTCTTTCTGCGAGTATTGCTCCTGGCGATTTCAAAGATGGTCTGCACGCGGTGTTCCGTTCCACGGACGGGGGTGGTACCTGGACCGAGCAGGTGAGCAATATCGTTGGTTTCAATCTCAATACCGTGCTGCTCAGCAATCCCTTTTTTGCTTTTTCCGCCGAGTGTTTTTCAGGTGTGGACTCCTTCTTCAATCAAGGCTGGTTCGACAATGTCATTGCCGTGGACCCGCTCGACGCCAATGTGGTCTGGGCGGGGGGCATCGACCTGTTCCGCTCCGATGATGGCGGTGTGAGCTGGGGGCTGGCCTCCTACTGGTGGAACAGCACGGTAGATCAATACGTCCATGCCGATCAGCACGTGATCGTATTTCATCCCGATTACAATGGAGCTGGCAATAAACAGATGTTCGTAGGCAACGACGGGGGGATATTTCATACCAATAATGCTCGTGCAACAACGGCTACGGACCCTCTTCAGGCACCCTGTGTTCCAGGCAATACCAATTTGACCTGGACTAGTCTGAATAACGGTTATGGCGTCACCCAGTTTTATCATGGCGCGGTCTACCCGGACGGTTCGACCTATTTCGGCGGCACCCAGGACAACGGCACCATACGCGGCAGCCAAGCGGGTGGCGTTAATGCTTGGACCGAGATCCATGGCGGTGACGGCGGTTTCGTTGCCGTGGACCCGAACAACACCAATATCCTGTATGCTGAGCTGGGTGGGGGGATCATCCAAAAGTCTACCGATGGTGGAAATGCGTTTGCCCAAGCCAGTACCGGGATCACCGAATCAACCAATAATTTCTTATTCATCGCCCCCTTCGAGATGGATCCTAGCAATTCCGATATCTTGTGGACCGGCGGGGCCTTTATGTGGCGAACCACCAACCAAGCGGCATCCTGGGAGCAGGCGAGCCCGTTTCTCCCCGGAGTACGGAGCCTATCGGCCGTTGCCATCTCCCCACGGAATTCCAATGTGGTGATTGCGGGAACCAGTGATGGTCATACAGCGAGCACCCGCAGCGCCCTGTCCGCGGACAGCACGACGGCTTGGACGGAGTCCCCAGCTGCCGCTACCCACTTCATCTCCTCGCTGGCATTCGACCCGCAGAACGATCAAATCGTCTATGCCACGGTGTCCAGTTTCGGAGCCGATCATGTATTGAAAAGCACCGATACCGGCAGTACCTGGGCCGCTATCGACCGGCGCGATCAGACCGACGGCATCCCGGATATTCCCGTTCATTCCATCGTCATCGATCCCAACGATACCAGCAGGCTGTATGTGGGGACGGACCTTGGGGTATTCGTGAGCACCGATGGTGGTCAGACCTGGATGGTGGAGAATACCGGGTTTGCCAATGTCACCACCGAAAAGCTGGTGCTAAATACTCATAACGGTGTTGATACTTTGTACGCCTTCACTCATGGGCGCGGGGTCTTTCGAGTTGGGCTCGCCCCGGTCTCCAGTGGCGACAACGGCGGTTCCAGCGGCGGTGGAGGAGGAGGGTGTATGCTGAGCGCGGATGGGGAATTCGATGCCTTATTCCTGTTTTTGGTGCTGCTGGCCAGCCTCCACATCTTACGTCAATACTATAATCTCGTACGAAAAAAGGTGTGATACGCGACGGTTATCTGTGGGCTGCCCTTGTCGCTGGCCTGACATTCTGGGTTGGTTTGTTATTTATTACCCGACCTAATCTGAACCTGCTCTGGCCGCTTGATCACCCCATGAGCTTTGTTATTCCCGC
>JBDLIZ010000366.1:0-5905 GCA_039714615.1 Pseudomonadota bacterium
TGTCTCTGGCTAACTGTTCTAGGCGGAATGTGGCTGGACATCAAATGTAAGCTGAGGACATCTGATCGCCTGTTTTTGAGGTTATCAGAAAGGTCCCTTTTAGGGTGACTTCTGTCAGTCGCGTAACCTACAGGAATTTCAGAATAGGCGCCCTGCTGTCGCCTGATAATAGTACACTACCACCCTGCCCCTCAGTGGCAGCTTTCTCGGCTTGATGATTATTTTGGATTGTCTGAGGTCAATGACCGCTCTGTCGGCACAGCTGTCTTTCATGGGCACACTGTGCCAAAGGCTAAACGAGTAGTCGACTCAAATGAGTGCTCATGACACCCTGCAGACCTTCGATTTGACTGGTTTATATTCAGGAATCGTAAAACCCAGCCGATGACTCTGCATCTGTTGTCATGATTGACAACATGTAGTTTGTTGCCATAATTGACAACTTGAAAGCGGAGTTGCTCTACCGGTTCCGTGAGGACTTCCATGATGGCGCTATCATGGAAGTGGTGATATGGAGTGTACCTGAGCCCGTACCGGACAGTGGGCATCCCTACAAGTACCGGCTCTTCTACGGCACTCCCGGTCAACGGCTGGTGGGTTATGACAATGAACGGGGCAAGGGCGATCACAGGCACAGAAATGACAGTGAAATGCCCTACCCCTTTACGACACCGGAGAAGCGGATAGACGACTTCCTTGGGGATATCGACAAACTGAGGTCAGAATCATGAGAATTGCAACGATCAGGGTGCGCAGCGATACGGATCAGGGCTTAGGGGAGATGCGCGAGCAATTCCTTGCGGCCTGCAAGACGGGTGAATATCAAGGTGAGGTCTTCGAGTTCGAGTCACCTGCCGCCCTGTTCCGCTTGCTGACACCTAAGCGGTGGGAATTGCTGGTGATGTTGCAGGATAGTGGTCCCTGTGGTGTGCGTGAGCTGGCCCGGCTATTGGGGCGTGACGTCCGCCGTGTTCACGACGATCTCAGCGCTTTGCTGGAAGCCGGCCTGGTAGAAAAAACGGACGATGGAAAGCTGATCGTACCTTTTGCCGAGATTCATGCGGATTTCGTTTTGCGCGGCAGAGCGGCCTGAACAAGCGTTCTACCCCTTGCGCGAAAGCAGCAACGGCTTTAGCAAGCACCAAGTTATAGATGCCGGATAATTCCAGCTGTTCGGTGACTCTGGTGACCCTGATGCCCGGTCAACAGTCCGAATCGGTTTGGGAGCCACAGTCTATTGAGTGACCTGCCCTCTCATTCAGCAAAGCGCCACTTTCGATGACGCATCCACATACGCTGCAACACTGGGTCGGACATGCCGATCTCGATGCTTTCTATGCCAGTATCGAGCAGCGTGACCGGCCTGAATGTCGTGGCCGCCCTGTGGTGGTCGGCGCCCTGCCCGGCCATCGCGGTGTGGTGGCAGCTGCGAACTACCAGGCCCGGACATTCGGCATCCACTCGGCCATGCCGATTGCCGAGGCCTACCGCCGCTGCCCGGATGCGGTCTTCCTGCGTCCCGACATGGCAAAATATGCTCGGGTCTCCCGGGAGATCTTCAAGATCCTGGAGACCATCACCCCGGTGATCGAACCTGTCTCGGTCGACGAGGCCTATCTGGATCTGACGGGATTGGAAAAGCTGCTGGGACCGCCCGAGGCCATCGGCCGCAAGATCAAGCAACGTATACTTGAGGGTACAGGACTCACCGCATCGGTGGGTATAGGGCCGAACCGTCTCATCGCCAAGCTCGGATCCGAACACCGAAAACCCGATGGACTGGTAGTGGTCACCCCGGACAAGGTTCTGGACTTCCTGGCACCCCTACCGGTTGCCAGCCTGCGCGGTCTGGGCCGTCAGACCCAGAAGGTCTTCTCGCGCCTCGGGATCAAGACTGTAGCGCAGTTGCGCGCCGTCCCGCTTCGCTACCTGGAGGAGCCTCTGGGGACAAAGGCTGCGGCAAGCTTCCACGCACAAGCCCTTGGCATTGCCTCAGATGAGGTGGTACCGGGTCGGGGCCGAAAAAGCATCTCCAAAGAGACCACCTTCGAGGAGGACGTCCGGGAGCAAGGCATCCTGCACGATGTATTGCGAGAGCTTGCCGCCGAGGTCGCCGCGACGGCACGCCGGGAGAATCTGTCCGGGTCAGTAGTGACGCTGAAGATCCGCTTCGCGGGTTTCGAGACCCACACTCGTCAGCACAAGCTGTCTGCCCCGACCCACGACGAGCGGGTACTCCTGAAGGAGGGCTGGGCGCTTTTTCTGCACGGCAAACTGCCGCGCAAGCCGGTGCGGCTCATCGGTGTAGGGATCAGCGACTGGCAACAGGCGGAGCCAGTGCAGGCCGACATCTTCGATCAGCCTCAGAAACGCGAAACGGACAACCGTCTGCTAGAGACCATCGACCGTGTCGCAGAGCGGTTCGGAAAGGGAATGTTGCGGTTGGGAGGTACGACGAAGACAGACAAGCACAAACCGCGGTGAGCATCCTATGACGTTGCTGGCGCTGTATTGATCAGTATGAATGGGTGATTGGATAGGTGGTGCCAGTACCCTGCTATAGGCGCGCTACTGTCATCTGCTGGAAGAGTGCCCCACCCTGCCCCTCAATGACAGCATTCGCGGCTTGATGATAGTTGTAGATTGTCTGAGGCCAATGACAGCTTTATCGGTACAGATGACATTAGATTGGAAAGCACGAGTTGAGAGAGTCTAAAATTTGTTTCCTACCAATCAATCTAGATCATGTAGGCGATTCGCTTAGACGTTGAATGCGCGTTTACCGAAACTACCCTGTGGATCAGCACTCAAACCTGAGTGGTCGGTAGCATCTGCCGATTCACCTGGTAGACTGTAACAGTTATGGAATAGGTGGCGTTCGGAACAGTCAGTGGCACATAACTGTTCAGATCGCCACGCCCATCGACTACCCGTCAATCATCCTGGATGGCACTCATGATTGAAATTTCGCAAGCGTTGCTGAATTCACTAAGCTCCGCGAGCGCTTGCATGGCCGACATCCGCGAGCTTGCCGGTAAGTTTGTACCTCTTTCAGTAGGCCAGATCGAGCCTTACCTCCTGAAGTGCGTGGACGCAGGCGAAGACCGTACCGTGAGCCGGCTCTTGCAGGTCTGCGCGTTCAATGAGGTCATGCTTGATCCCACTGTGCTCTGCCGCTGTATCGGCGTGTGCGAGGAGATGCTCGATTCCGCACCCTGTTTCGCGCTACAGGACGAGAGCGTCGTCCAACCCCTGCTGGACGCGAGCTTCGCCGAGGCATTGTCACTGGAGCGAAAACTCTATGCCACCCGCCTGGCGGCCGAGCTAACGGTCAAGTTCGGTCTGGACCCGCAACCGGTCCGTAAGGCCCTCTGGAAGCATGAGCATAGTGCCCTGTTGCCCCACTATCAGGTCTTGATTGCCCAATCACTGCAACTTTTGGAACAAGACTCAAGTCCGTCACACCCAAATCCTCCCCGTTGGAGTGATCTTAAACTCGCGGATCTCCTACCCGAACACAAACCCCATGCCATCATCGGTGGTAACTACACGGTGCGGCGCCCGATACCCAAACTCGGGCGTAATGATCCCTGCCACTGTGGCAGCGGCAAGAAGTACAAAAAGTGTTGCTACGCCAAGGACCAGGAATTGTTGCGGGACGCGTCTCAATATGCCGGGGTCACCAAGAGTGAGTTGAAGAACAGACCGGGTCTGATCGACGATCCTGCGCTCATCTACAATATGCGGGCCTACGAGTTGAAACGACTCAAGCCTTCCGAACTGAGCGCAAGCCAACTGCTTACCGGCTATCAGTGTGCATTGGATTACGGATTGCGGGAACTCGCCTTCGAGATGCTTGTAGAGTGCGAAGGGCGTTCTGCACTGCCCGAATTCGACCGCGGGCATTTTGAAGATCTCATCGAACGGGTACTGGAAGCGGGTGACCTCAGTCTGGCGCGAAAGATCAGAGATCACTGCCGGGAAGATCGTTGGTATCGGCCGCACGCGATCCAATTCCGCTTTGATCTGCTGGAGAATCCAGAGCGCTTCGATCCGTTGGAGCACGATTGCCGTAAGTCCGTGTGTGGGATCTTGGATGAAGAGATTGAGGGCGATGAGCCATTGATTCGCCTCGCCTATGACTGTGCTTCACGTTACCCCGCGTTGGCGATAGTCTTCGCACGTGCCGCTATCGTGAGCAACCCAGAGAGACACTTTGACAACGAGGTGTTGCTGGACCTCATCCGTGATGCCCGCGTCGATCTGGATCTGGAACCCGGTAACGATCCAGCGGAGTCATTGTTCGACTGGATCGAAAACCAGACCGAACTCAAAGAAAAGACAAAAGCCGAAAACCAGGAGATTATGCGGCTCTCAGGAAGATTGGCGGCAGCCCGTGATGCGCTCACCGAAAAGAAACAGACCCTGCGTGATAGGGAACAAATGCTCAAAGAGGCCGGCAAGAAGCAGGAGAAAGCGCTCGAGCCTAGCCTGAAAGATACTATCAGGGCGCAAGGTCTGGAGAGCACGGGTGATCCGAACAGGGAGGAGGCATTACAACGGCTACGTTTTCAAGTGGCGAGCCTAAAAGCAGAAATCGGTGAGCAGCAGGAACAGCGTAGGCAACTGCGGAAGCAGCTGAAGGAGGAGCGCCAAAAACTCTCAACCCTAGTGACGCCAAGCGCGCAGGAGGAACAGGCCAGTAGCGAGGAGCGGACTGACATCGTAGAACCGTCCGGCAGACCCATCCTACCCGAGTATACGGAGGTTTTCCGAAAGACCTGCGCGACGCTCCCGCCAAATCTCGTGGCCAAGGCGATCCTGGCAGCTGGACGGTTCGCAGCCCAGGAACAAGCGATCTGGCGGCAGACTAAGGCCATCCAACGCTTGCCGGAACACTACCGTATCCGTATCAGCCTCGATTACCGCATGATTGTGCGCTGGCAACCAGGCCAGTCACTGCACATCCTTGACGTAATACCACGCCAAGACCTGGAATCCTGGATCAAACGGCATGGCTGAGAAACAAGCTTTACACCGTGCATTGAGTCACTTTCGTCATGCTTCTCAAACCTGAGGTCACCGCGAGGTGCATACCACGATTCGTGTCATCACCTCGCCGCAAGTGCAGTCATTGTGAGTTCGAAGCTTATCTACCGGGCTCGACTATCGTTGAATGTTGTTGAGCGCCCCTCTTTCTTCGAGATAAAATCTTCTGCAGGAGGGTTTTGTCCCTGATCTCAGACAGCTACACCTTACTGCTTATTTCAGAAACAGTCTGTTCCGATTGTTCACTCTCTGGACTGTCAGGCACCTCAACCTTTGCCTCTTCAACAGTGGGTACAATGGCTTCAGTGACAGTCACCTTACGCGTGCGCTTTCGGGTTTTGCGTTTTGGCTTCGCCGCTTTGATCCAATCGCTTTCAAATTTATCCAGCTGTTTTTCCCTGGCGATGAACTTCTTCTGCGCAGTTTTTGCCGCATTGAGTGCGGTCTTGGCTGCTGTCATCCCAGCACGGATCTCCTTGATGGCTGCATTGACAAGGCCTAACAATTCACGAGCCCGTAGTGCCTGATTCTTGGCCGCCTGTGTAGGCTTTTCTGCCACCCTCTGGGCAGCCGCAGCCTTTTTCTCACGCTGCAGATTCTGTTTTGCCACTGCCCTGTCCAACTGGCCCTGCAACTTGGCGACAAGTTTTTCACACTGCGAGACTTCCTTGGCAGTGGCTATTCCCAACTGTGCTCTTGCCTTGGAGATCGTCTGTTCATGATCAGTGATCGGAGAACCCTTGACGGATGTTTTTCTTAGGGTCTTTTTTGCAATACTGCCTGTTGATTTTTTCGCGGTCTTTTTGGTGGTATTCCGCACAACAGCGCTTCTCGTTTTTAAGGTCTTCGTTACCGC
>JBDLIZ010000367.1:0-5899 GCA_039714615.1 Pseudomonadota bacterium
AATGGACACTTAATGTAGTAAGGCCCCTAATGCACATCGTCATCCACAATCACAATGGCCAGGATGAATTTGCCGGCCTGATTCAGTCCATAGATGATTTCGTTACGGCTCACGGTTATTGTGCTTTGCCCCTTGGCACGGCCCTTTACCTCAATGTGGCGGTCTTCCAGTAACTTACCGTCTACAGCCGGTGGCCTGGCGGTGACATCCCACCCACACTTTTCAGCAGAGACATCTTTAACCTCATGGCCAAACGCCGTTTCGGTATCGATCACGGCCTGCATGGCGATTCGTTCGATACGTGAGCGAACAGCGGCGTCGGCGGTGAAGTTGGTTTCTCCTTTACGTTGGGCCAGCATGCCCTGGGGGATGATTAGTGCGCCACCAATAACGACCGGCGTGCTGGAGACCACGCTGCGCATGGCGGCAAGTTCCTTTTCACGCTGTTCCAGTCGAGCGGTCAATTCTTCATAGCGGCGCTTAGCCATCTCGGGCTGTACCCGGGGCTGTTTCCCGGCAGCCACGTCCTCGGAGAGTTTGAGGTAGCGACCTGCCCAGTAGTCGATCTCCTTCACCAGCCTGTCCCGGACGGCCGCATGGATCTTGTCCACCTGCCGTTCCTGTCGTGACTTCACTTCCTGGTAGTGTTCCGGCACCAGATGGGTTGAGGCGTGTTGAAGTGCCAGGGCATCCAAGTTAGTGGTGATCCAGGGCGCATGCAGCACATCCTGAACAAGATGATGGTCTCGTTCCTCAATGGGCTGAAGGTCCAGGTGAGGCGCCCACCCGGCGTTGATGGCCTGCCCCTGCTGGGTGATCTCCACGAACTGCATTCGCCGGGAGACGGTGATTGGATTCTCGCTTGCGCCGTTCACGCTCTGTCGCACGCTGTGGTCGATCATGAACAGCACTTTGGGCTCGATGCCGTCATCGTTCGGATCGACCAGAACCGCGCCTTGCTTCAGTTTGGCCCGGTGCGCTTCCAGCACCAGGTCGGTGGTGGCGTGCATCAACGGGTGAGCTGGATGCAGCAGGTCGGCCATGGGTTTGCCATGCAGGCGAACGTTTTGCTTTTCAAAGCAGACCCGTTCGTATTTTCTCAGTACCGGGGTGCGGGTCTCACCGATGACCCGGTCGCGTTCCCGGATGGCGGCGGGGACGTGGCGGATTTCGAATCGACCGGCTTCCCGGCCGCGCATCTCACCCCCCAGGATGTTGAAGGCCACGGTGAAGAAGGCACGGATGAAATAGGGCTGGAGCTTGCGGGCCTCGGCCTTTTCCATCTCTTCCTTGACGGCATAGAGCTGTTCCATGCCCATGTGTTGTTCGACCAGGGCGTTGCGTTTGATGATTTCTTGTAGATGAGCAGTATCCAGTGCACCATCGATCACCTGGTCCATTTTGGCTCTGGTTTCTTCCGACTCGCCGTAGCGGATGGCGTTGATGAGCAGGTCTTTAAGAGAGACGTTATCAAAGGCCTCACCCAGAATGTCGAATACCCGGCCGCCAAGGGCAGCACGTTCTACCTCCAGCTTATCCAGCAGTTTCTGAAACACCGCACCTTCGCGAGTTTCCACCGCGACGATATTCCAGAGATGGCAGACCTCGGTCTGGCCGATACGGTGGATACGGCCAAATCGTTGTTCGAGGCGATTGGGATTCCACGGCAGATCGTAGTTGACCATCAGGTTGGCGTTTTGCAGGTTGACCCCTTCGCCTGCGGCATCGGTGGCAACCAGAACCAGTACGTCTGGGTTGTTGCGGAACTCTTCCTGGATCTTGCGGCGCTCATCCCGATTGGTGCCACCATGAATAGTGACTACTGCATCGGGCAATCCGATAAGCCCGCTGATGCGCTCCAACAGATAGGCCAGCGTATCGCGGTGCTCGGTGAAGATAATGAGCTTCCTGCGCCTGCCGGAACTGGTGACCATTTCCGGGGAATCTTGCAGCAGACTGGAGAGTTCTTCCCATTTCTTGTCATTACCCGATTGGACGACTGTGCGTGCCTGCGATTCCAGGGCCTTAAGTGAAACAATCTCGATTTCCAGCTCTTCAATGGTCTCAGCCGCTGTGGCCTGATCCACTACATCCTCTACCCATTCCTCGTACTCGCCACCGAGCATTTCATCGGAGGCGTCATCGATGTCTTCAGGCACATCTTTGACGTTGTACTTCCCAAGAGTCTCTGCCACATGGTGACCACGCTGGACCAGTTTCATCTCTTCCAAACGGTCCTTCAGGCGTTTTCGGCGGCGCTTGAGGGATTGGTAGATTGCCTCCGGGCTGGATGCCAGGCGACGTTGCAGCATTGTTAGTGCGAACCCAACGGTGTTTTTCTTTTTGCCCCCAATATTATCGGCCCGGTTCATCTCATTACGGACGTAATCGGTGACTTGGGCGTAGAGGGCGGCCTCCAGTTCAGACAGTACGTAATTGGCCGTGTAGGCCCTGCGTTCCGGGAACAGGGGGGTGCCATCGAACTTGAGGATCTCTTCCTTGACCATGCGACGCATCATGTCGGAGATATCGACCTTGTGTGCGCCTTCGCGGAATTTACCGTAAAAACGGTCACCATCCAGCAGCGACATGAACAGCTGAAAGTCCTCTTCCTTGCCATTGTGCGGGGTTGCCGTCATCAGCAGGAAGTGACGGGTAATGGACCCCAACAACTTGCCCAACTTGAACCGGCCCGTTTCGTTAATCTTGCTGCCGAAGTAGTGGGCGGACATCTTATGCGCCTCGTCCACCACGATCAGGTCCCAATCGGTGTGCTTCAGTTTCTCCTGGTACTCCTCATTGCGCGATAACTGGTCCAGACGGGCGATAACCTGGCGCTGCTCCTCGAAGTAGTTGCCTGAGGCGCATTGCTCCTGCTTTTCCCGGCTAAAGATCTCGAAGCGGAGGCCGAACTTTTCGAGCAGTTCATCCTGCCACTGTTCGGTTAGGGAGCCGGGAGTGACGATGAGTATGCGCTTGGCATCGGCCCGCATTAGCAGTTCACGGATTAACAGGCCAGCCATGATCGTTTTGCCTGCACCAGGGTCGTCGGCCAGCACGAAGCGTAGAGGTTGACGAGGCAGCATGGCTTCGTAAACCGCCGAAATCTGATGCGGGAGCGGTTCCACGTTGGAAGTGTGCACTGCCATCATCGGGTCAAACAGATGAGCCAAGTTGATACGGTAGGCCTCCAGACCCAGCTTGAAATCAGCACCGGGGGCGTCGAATGACCAGGGGCGGCCTGCTTGGGCCTGTTCAAGTCGCGCCTCATCGGAGCGGAACAGCATCTGGGTGCCGGGCTTACCGTCAGGATCAACATAGAAGACGTTAATTGCATCGGCACCGACCGGTTCGATACTGACTATCCTGACAATCTTGTCACCTTCCAGGCCGCGGATCTGGGCGTCTTTCTTGATGTCTTCGAGTTTTAGCATTCCTTGCCTCTTTATTTTCGTTCTTGCATTTGAACTCCGTTGCGCTCGCAGTAATTGCGGATCATCACATCAATCATGTTCGCCAAGCTGCGCCGCTCTCTCTCGGCCATGGCACGTAGGCTATCTTTTAGCGCAGGTTCGATGCGGACTGTCAGGGTTGTCGATTTGATTGCTGCCATCGGATGACCTCGGTTTCAGAGTGGCTTTCACATGTGCTGCGGATATACTAACCGCTTCCCGTATGTAAGGCTGCCTTTTCCGGCAAAGACCCCACAAAGGTGGATCGATCGGCCGCTTATATGGCCCGGTATATCGCGGAGAACCTAGTGGCGGATGGGATGGTGAAACGCTGCACAGTACAACTCGCTTATGCCATCGGGGTCGCAGAACCCGTTTAGCTATTCGTCGATACTCAGGGTACGGGTGTTGTAGCGGAAGAGACGATCGAGCATACCGTACAGGATATCTTCGATCTCATGCCAGCCGGTATTATCCGAGCACTTGACCTGCGCAGGCCGGTGTACGGGAAAACGGCAGCCTACGGGCATTTCGGGCGCAGTCTGGTGGAGTTTACTGGGAGGACACTGATCGCATTGATAAGATTCGTGAGAGCTGTAAAAAGCCCACATGCTGAATTGCTGAGGTTGGATATAGGGAGCTTGAGGGAAAGAGGGCGTATGGTTCAGGCCGTCATGGCCCGAGATCACACTGGTGAATATCCCCACAGGGTGGGTGATCTGCTATTCAGGCGCAATAGTTCAGCCCCGAGCTTACAGGCAGTGCCATATTTGATCTCGCCTGAAAAGCCCCTTTCGACCCAGAGCGGTCGTTTGCGCGAGTGAATACCGGGTACGTTCCCTGCCGTTCATTATTATTCCGGCAACATGATCAACGGGTACGCGCAAGAATAACAGGTAAATACCTTGTTCGTTTCTAAACGGTTTTTTTCTGGAACCGAAACGGGTCGCTGTTGTTTTGCCAGAAAATCTTACACTTCCAATGGTCTTGCGTTTCACTAGAATAAACAATTGGTTACGCTTTAAATGCGAGTTTTTGTTGGTATTTTGCGCAGAAAAGTAGTTTTGTTGTCGGTAAACTTTACAGTCCAGTTTTTCGGCCGGTTCTGAGCTAAGCTATTGTTAATTAGAGGGTTGCAATCAAACCGCGCGGTTAAATTTGAATGGAAGGTGTCGAAAAACTTTACACTTTTCCTAAAGTTTTCAGGGGTGTTTCTATATCCCATTGAAAATAAGCGATATTAATTTAGGTATAAGACTTGCCTTTGTTCTCTAAACGGCTGGAAACGGTCAGTAGCAATGATGAAATATAAAACGCAAAGTTCTCTCTGATTCAACGTATGACTATGAAAAGGAGTAACCCGCTCATGAGATCCTTGTTGAACCGAGTCCTTGCCACGGTATTTTGCCTGAGTATGGTCGTACCCGCCGAGGCGGCTCTGATGTCCCGCCTGGGTGGGGCGGCGGCCTACGATGATGTCCTGGATATCACCTGGGTCACCGATGCCAGTCTCAGCGGGACCGGCACCTGGGATGAGCAGGTGGCCTGGGCGGCTAGCCTGGTCCATCTTGGTTTTGACGACTGGCGCCTGGCGTCGATGTCGGTGGCGGCCGGCGTGCCGACAGGAGCAACGGGCTCCGTGGTCAATTGCTTTGGGGCGACGGAACTGGCCTGCCGGGACAATGAATTAGGCTATATGTACTACCACAATATGGACGGAATGGGTAACAACACCGGCAACCTGAGCGTGGATGGGGTGGACCTGACGAATATCCAGTCTCACTACTGGTCCGGTACGGAGATTAATTCCATCGGCGCCTGGCTCTTCCTCTTCAACAGCGGCAACCAGCGCCTCGGCAGCAAGAATCGCAACGACCTCTATGGTTGGGCTGTGCGCTCGGGAGATGTCGCCGCCGTCCCGGAGCCGGGCACGGTGGTGCTGATGGCACTGGGTCTGGTGGGACTGGGCGTTGGCCGACGGATGCGGCGGGCGACTTAGGTTATTTGTTGATTTGAGTTATTCGGCTCTTTGAGGGGGGTGCAGGGGGGATGCTTCCCCCCTGCTTGCGCGTAGCGCAGGCGCGGTTTTTTTTCGAGCATCATGGCCAGATACGAGCACCTACCGATCTACAAGCAAGCCATGGACGTGGCGGTGCACTTCGAGAAAGTGGTGGCCGGGTTCAGCCGCTACCACAAGTACACCCTGGGTACGGAGCTGCGCAATAAGAGCCGCGAGGTAGTGGGGTTGGTGATCAAGGCCAACGTCGTTCGCGACAAGCGCCTGCATCTCCTGGCGCTGCGCGTGTGTCTGGATGAGCTGTTGATCACGGTGCGCATCGCCAAAGAGGCCAAGGCCTTCAAGAGTTTCAAGTCGTTTCAATACGCCATCGAACAGGTGGTCTCGGTTTGCAGACAGAACGAGGGGTGGTTACGGTCTTTGAAAAAGG
>JBDLIZ010000368.1:0-5874 GCA_039714615.1 Pseudomonadota bacterium
CAAACGACATGTCGCTCACCACGATTGGCACAGTGGTGTTGCTGCCATTGTTGGCGCCACTGCTGATCAAAGGGGTGACGGTGAACGCATGGGCTCTCGCGAAACCGCTCCTCACGATGGTGCTGCTACCGCTGGTGATCGGCGCCGCGATCAAGATCTACGCCGCGCCTTTGGCGGAAAAGCTGTTCCCGGTGGTCAAAAAGGTCGGTGTCATCTTCCTGCTGATATGTCTTGTGCTTACCCTGGTGCTTTTCGGTGAGGAGATGCTCAGCGCCGTCGGCAGCTTTGCCCCAGGTTCACAGGTCCTGTTCTTCATCGCCATCACCCTGGTTTCGTACAAGATCGGCCTTGGCCTGAAACAGGAACAGAGAAGCGGTATGGCGCTCGGGATGTGCACCCGCAACATCGCAGCGGTCTTCGCCGCGTTCTTTGGCATTCCTGACCCGCCCCCGGGGTTGTTCGTGATGATCGTGCTGGTGGTCCCGCTGGCGTTGGTCGTCGCGATGGTGGCGGCACGCCTGTTTGCCATGCAGGCGGCTGGAACCACTGACGGCGGTGCGACATGATCTCAATGAACACTCACCAATCCATAAAAAGGAGGCTCAAATGAAGGTCGTCATCATTGGCGGTGTTGCCGGCGGTGCGTCGTGCGCCGCGCGCCTGAGGCGCTTGGACGAGTCCGCGGAAATCATCATGGTGGAACGCGGGCCCTATGTTTCCTTTGCCAACTGCGGGTTGCCCTACCACGTGGGGGGCGTGATTCCCGAGGAGTCGAAACTGCTGGTAGCGAATGAGCTTCTGTTTAAGCATGTGTACGCCATTGACGCCCGGACCCATTGCGAGGCGATCGCCATAGCGCCGGAGCAGAAAACCGTCGACCTGAAAAACACCGAGACGGGTGAAGTCACCACCGAGTCGTACGACAAGCTGGTGCTGTCGCCTGGCGCGCCCCCTGTCCGCCCCGACTTGCCAGGTATCGACTTGCCGGGGGTTTTCCACCTCAGCACCGTACCGGATGCCCGGCAGATCCGCGAATGGCTGGAGAAGGGCACCCACTTCCTCGCCGGCATGCACCGCTACTCCGGCTTTCAGACGGTGCGTCCGAAGACCCGCGCGGTTGTCGTGGGGGGTGGATTCATCGGGCTCGAAACGGCGGAGAACCTGGTGCATCGGGGCTTCGAGGTGACGCTGATCCAACGCGGCGATCAGGTCCTCGACCCGATTGACCCCGAGATGGCCCATATCGTGGAGGGTTTCCTGGAACGGCATGGCGTCGCCGTGCATCTCGAAGATGAAGCGACCGAGTTCAGGCAGACAGCAACAGGCGCGATCGATGTTTATACTCGCTCCGGCCAAACGCATCCCGCCGATATCGTCGTTCTCGGCATCGGCGTGCGCCCGGACACCACCCTGGCAACGATGGCCGGGCTGGAGGTCGGCGAACGCGGCGGCATCCGCGTCGACGACCAGATGCGCACGAGCGCCCCGGATATCTTCGCCGTTGGCGACGCGGTTGAGGTCAAGGACTTCGTAACCGGCCAGTGGAGCCTGATGGCGCTCGCCGGTCCCGCGAACCGACAGGGCCGTATCGCCGCCGACGTGATCGCCGGCCGGGATTCCCGCTACCGCGGGACCCAGGGAACCGCCATCGTCGGCCTGTTCGATGGCACCGTGGCATGGACGGGGGTCAGCGAAAAGACGCTGGCACGCATGGGGGAAGAGGATTACGAGAAGGTATTCCTCTACCCGAATTCCCATGCGGGCTATTACCCCGGTGCCCAACCGGTCGCCATGAAGATCATTTTCCGCAAGTCCGACGGGCGTCTGCTCGGGGCGCAGTCCCTGGGCAAGGACGGCGTGGACAAGCGCGTCAGCACGCTGGCGGCCATGATTCAGATGGGAGCGACGGTTTACGATCTCGAGGAGTCGGAGCTCTGCTATGCACCCCAGTATGGCAGCGCCAAGGACCCGGTCAATTTCGCCGGCATGGTGGCGGCCGATGTGCTGCGCGGAGATATGCCCCTCAGTCACTGGACCTCCATGGAGGGCGGGGTCGTGCTCGACGTACGCGAACCCTTCGAACTCGCGGTCGAGCAGGTGCCGGGCGCTGTCAACATCCCCCTGGGACAGTTGCGGGCACGGCTGGATGAGCTCCCCCGCGACCAGGAGATCCACGTGTTCTGCCGGTCCGGGCAGCGCTCCTACTATGCGACGCGGGTGCTCCTGCAAAACGGGTTCAAGGTGCGTAACGTCTCCGGCGGCATGCTCTCGCGCGCTCAGGCATCGTTCTTTCTGCAGGATGAAATCTGAATGGCTGCTGACCTGATCGGAAAGCACGTTCCGGAATTCAATCAAACCACGAACTTTGGTTCCGGATCGTAAAGAGGGTACAGAACAATGCTTAGCGAGAGTCATTTCTATTTCCACAAAGCTGCTGATGTGCTGGGCTTGTCAGACGAAGTACGTACGATCCTTCTGACGCCGCGGCGCAGTGTCAAGATAGGGATTGCCATCGAAGGAGAGGATGGTCACCTGCACTCCTACGAGGGCTACCGGGTTCAGCACAACATGGCCCGCGGGCCGATGAAAGGCGGGTTGAGGTATCACCCAACGATGGATGAAGACCACGCTGCCGCCTTGGCCAATCTCATGACCTGGAAGACGGCGGTAGTGGATGTGCCCTACGGTGGCGCCAAGGGCGGCATCAATTGCGACCCGCGTTCCATGTCGGAGAAGGATCTGTTTGAGGTCACCGTCCGTTTCGTTGAGCAGATGAAGGAGGTGATTGGTCCGACGATTGATATCCCGGCGCCTGATGTCAATACCAACGCCAAGGTCATGGGTTGGATCATGCACGAGTACTCCAAGTACGCCGGTTTTTCACCGGCGGTGGTCACCGGAAAACCGCTGGACCTGTTCGGTTCGGAAGGTCGGGAGGCGGCGACGGGTAGAGGTGTTATGGACGTCCTGGGCGAAGCCTTGAAGGAACAGGGCAAAAGCTTCAACGATGTCACCATTGCAGTGCAGGGCTTTGGAAACGTGGGGAGCAATGCCGCCCACCTGATGGCGGAACAGGGCGCCAGGATTGTTGCGGTCGCCGATCATACAGGCGGGGTGGCGAAGGAAGCCGGACTCGATATCCCTGCCCTGATTGCCTGGGTGGCCGAACAAGGAGGAGTCAAGGGTTTCCCCACGGGCGAGGCATTCGACAGCAGTGAGATTATCACCTGGGATGCGGATGTGCTGGTGCCAGCGGCCCTGGAGGATGCAATCCACAAAGACAATGCTGCCGACGTCACGGCAGGCATCATCGTCGAGGGGGCCAACGGCCCGACGACGCCCGAGGCCGACGAGATTCTCAACGAACGCGGCATCCTGATTGTCCCCGATATTCTGGCAAACGCCGGCGGCGTTACCGTTAGTTATTTCGAATGGGCACAGAACATCCAGCAGTTCAAATGGGACGAGGAGCGGGTCAACCTGGAACTGGACAAGAAGATGAGCCGCGCTTATCAATCGGTTCGCGAAGTCGCGACTACCCACAATATAGACATGAGGACGGCCGCTTTCGTGCTGGCCATCCGCCGTGTTGGCAAGGCGGCGCTGGCGCGAATCCATATCGAGGCTGTACTTCCATTTTAGTCCCGGTACAGGTATCAAATTTAGATGAAACTAAATGGAGAATTTAGATGGCTGACATACAAAACAAATCATTAACAACGGGACGGGTCAAGGTCGATAATGACCGGATCGATCGGCTGAAAGAGCGGCACATGAGTACGCCTGCGGCGATCTCTAGTGAGCGAGTCATATTCATGAAGGCGGTGTACGAAGACACCGCCGGGTACCAGCAGATCATCCGTAGGGCCAAGTTTCTCGAATATGTGCTCGATAACAAGGAGCTGTACATCGACGAGAACCTCTTTGTAGGCAGCATGGCGAGCTCCGTCAATGCGACCTATACCTATCCGGAATGGAACGTCGAATGGATGAAGGAAGAGAATACGGTTGAAAACTCGAAGACCCCGGAAGAACGTGAAGCCAACCAATGGGCGCTCGATTACTGGGACAAGCGTTCGCTCAAACCAAGATCTGACGAAATCTTCATCAAGAAGTATGGCTATGACCCGAACTATTCCTTTAAGTCCGGACTCGTTGCGGAATTCACGTCCTGGCCGGGTGGCGGCGGTAACCTGAACTATCCCATGATCTACAACCAGGGAATGGCTAGCGTCATCAAGGATGTAGAAGAGCGGCAGGCCGAACTTGATATGCTGCTGCCGAATGCACCGAAGTTCTATTTTTATGAAGCCAGCCTCATCACCTTGAGGGCGATTATCCGGTTTGCACATCATTATGCCGAACTGGCCCGTGAGATGGCGGAAAAGGAAAGCGATGAAACCCGTAAGGCGGAGTTGATCGCTATTGCCGAGACCTGTGAATGGGTGCCTGAGCATCCTGCAAGGAACCTGAGAGAAGCAATTCAGGCTCACTTCTTCTGTCATATTGTGGCTGAACTTGAGCAGGTGGGTTGTGGGTATTCAGAGGCCTACTTCGGCCAGAACATGGAGCCATTCTATCAGGCCGACAAAGCAGCTGGCCTGATCGATGCCGAACAGGCAACTTTTATACTCCAGAACCTCTTCATCAAGCTTAACGAGATCGGCTACTACTATGGTGAGCGGGTGGCTATACAGAATTCTGCCGACCTGGGTCAGAGCATCTCACTTGGGGGATTTACCGAGGATGGCGAAGACGCTACTGCGGAAATGGACTACCTGGTCCTCGATGCCATGAAATATCTGCGTCTGCCCCAGCCCCCGCTGACATGCATATACACCAACAAGATGAGTGGGAAATTTTTGGAGAAAGTCCTTGACGTTATTGACACCGGGATCGGCATGCCCCAGTTCGTCAACGGGGATGTGATGATTACTCGTGCCTTGAATCTTTTTGGTGGTTCCAAGAAGGGCATCACCATCGAAAAAGCCAGGCGTACCTGTATAGGCGCCTGCGTGGGTTCATACATTCCCTATGAAACCGGTCACCCGGTGGAGGGGCAGCCCAACCTGGGGAAGGTGCTTGAGCTGACGATGAACAATGGCTTTGATCCCCGTACCAAGACACAGGTCGGGCCCAGGTCGGGAGACCCCGAGACCTTCAAAAACTTTGAAGAACTGTATGCGGCATTCGAGCAACAGCTCAAGTTCTGCGAGGACACGCTGCGCCACTATGCATGGATCAGCAACATCATGTGTGCCGAATATCTGCCCTGTGCCTGGCGCTCGATCCTGACTGTGGGGTGCATTGAAACAGGCACTGAGGTTTGGAATGGTGGAGCCAACTACTACACAACCGCACAGATCGTGGTTGCTGGCATCGATGCCGCCAATGGGCTGATGGCGGTTAAAAACCTGGTCTTTGATGAGAAGAAATTGACTATGGCCGAGCTGAAAAAGGCACTGGACGCCAACTTCGAGGGGGAATACGAAAAAGTCAGGAAGCTGTGTTTTGAGGCGCCCAAGCATGGCAATGATATCCCTGAAATGAACAAATTCGTTCACCGGGTCTACGACAGTATTTATCAGGCCTTCCAGAATGTCGGCGGAAACTACATGGGCAAGGAATACAAATCAGCCCCTGATGCCTATACCAAGAGTATCCACAACCTGATGGGACTGGTGACGGGAGCATTACCCACCGGTAAAAAAGATGGCGTCGCACTCACCGATGGAAGCCTGTCGGCCATGCCTGGAACCGATGTCCACGGACCTAGTGCACTGGTGGTTTCCGCAGCCAAGGGCCAGGACACGGTGAAGTACACCGCAACGCACATGAACATGAAGATTCCACCGGATCAACTGAAGACCCGCA
>JBDLIZ010000369.1:0-5853 GCA_039714615.1 Pseudomonadota bacterium
GTTACCGGTTTGACAGTCGAGAAAGACGTTCAGGACCAACTGACAGATAGCAGATTACTGTTGGCGAAGGACCCGGATTTGCGCAGGGAGTATGCAATGGCTGCACGTGAAAAGGCGGTGAAAATGTTTGGGCTGGAACGTTACAAAGAAAAGATATTGGAGCAGGTCGCCAGCTTATGCTGAAATGGCACAGACTCAAACTGGTGTTTGGGTTTTCTGCCCGCGGCCCTTGTAGCATTGATATATGTGACCACGCATTTTGTGAAATTTAATTGCATGCTGCAGCCTTTCCGTCTCTGTCCCAACTGCATATGAATAGATATAGCGGGCATACAAGGTAGCAATCTCACGCAGCATCCATTTTTTGACTTCCAGTACAGGTATCGATTTGTCATTGTAAACAAGACCTCTACCCACACGGAATGCTCGCCCACAAATCCATGAGGGAGTCAGCTGTTCTGCTCGTATCTGGTGATAAACTAAGGCTGATGGGACATAAACAGCCGTATGGCCGGCATCGCTGGCCCTCAAAAGGAATTCAGTCTCGCTACCCATCACATAGCTGGTCCCCGCAGGTCCAATGTCCGGGTTAAATCGCAGTCCCTGATCAAATACCCTGCGTCGTACCATCATATTTGGACCCCATATCTTGCCGGCAGGCAACTCGCCTTCTGCAAGATCCCAGTCAGCTATGACATAAGCAATCCGCATGAAAACGAGGTCATCTATCGACGGAGCAGACATTCCAGCTGGATATTTCGGCAGAATACGACCTCCAAACAGATCAGCAGCTTTCCAGCGACCGGCGGCTTCAGTCAGTGCCTTTGCCCATCCCGGATCCGGAATAACGTCATCGTCTGTGAAAACATGCAAATCGCCGCTGGCGTGGCCCAGAGCAGAATTAAGCGCATTGTTTTTACCCGGCGCCTTCTCTACAAGAAATTTGAGAGGAAGCGAGGCAGAAAAGGATTCGGCAATTCGGGCAGTTTCATCATTGCCTGCGTTGTCTGCCAGGACGAGTTCCCAATCAAGACCGGTTGTATCCATGTTGACCAGTCCCTGTAGCGTCTGTATAAGCAGATCGTTCCTGTTATACGTTGCCAGAATTATTGATACTTTCACGCTTGGTTGCTTCTCATTGGCGGTGCAATTGCTTCCTCACTTTGAATTACATCCCCCCATACCCAACCAAATTGACAAACTATTCATACTATAGTAATAGTCACGCAGTAGCGTATATAGACACGAGTGCAGAATCACGGATGCATACAAATGTAAATAATATCCAAGGAGAATAGGAATGAATAGATTACGCCTGGTTGGTAGAGCGTTCACTAAATGCACTGCAACATCAATTATGAGTGCTATTCATAATATATCCTGTGGTCTTGTATGCTGCAATCTTGCTCTCATTGCCGGGCTGCTCACTTTTTCACCGTTCATAAAAGCCACCGCCCTTCAGCTGCCTCCAGATTATATAGGAACTTACGATGTAGATTGGCCCATTATCGACCCGATCTATCATACTGAGGATGGTAATCCTGCAACTATGGATTACTTCTTTGAGTGGGTTTTGGTTTCAATGGATTCATCTAATAATATGGTAGATGGCTTTTCTAACTCTGTCGAAAGCTGGATGCCGCTAGACACATCGGGCGGTTTTGGTTCGAGTCTTTTCCCTGCGCCAGGCACGTACGCTGTTAACTTGTCATTCGCAACATTTCATCAAGAGGGTGGACTACCAGGCTGTGGGCCTCATACCACTTGTTATGATTTTTCGTTGCCATCCACTGGAAACACGGCTGGAGATGAAATGATTGTTACTTTAAATTCAGTCCCGGCCCCTACCATCATTTATCTCATCAGTATCGGTCTTCTCGGTGTGATTGTCGGGACTAAATACAAGGCTGCGTAATAGCCTGTGAATACGTGATCGCGACACCTTTGTGCTCGCTCTCCGGGGTTCATAGTCCCGGTAGCTCAGCTGGATAGAGCAAGCGCCTCCGAGGCGCCAGGTCGGAGGTTCGAATCCTCTCCGGGATGCTACGTTTTATGCCATACAGGCATCTGGCTGCAGAGCATGCCACTTCCAGGTGAGATAATGCCTCACTGCTCCGCTCCGACAATCAACGTTCAGCCAAATTCCCACACCGTAATCGGATTTGTCCTGCAGACCAGCTCAGGTCAGTCAATCATGCTCTCCCCATAGGATATATAACGCAGCATTAATTAGTGCTGATGGCTGCTTTTGAGCGCGCCTGGCTCAGTGGAAAGACTGGCGGGATGTTGATGAGGGAAACATTCGCAGATGCCAAGCGGTAGTACAGGTCGACAGATTTTCCCCAGTAACTTTTTTGCTGTCCACCATTTCCTGTCGGGGCACCGGTGCTCTCGATTGCCGTCTGGTTTCCCCAAGTTTGATGAATTTCGTAATCTGTGAGTTATCTGCAAGCCCACCAAATGTAGAGTCTGTATCAGGAAATACCGGGTGATGAAGCATAGTGCGTCATGAGGGACCTCACCAGTAAGCAATACCGTTGGGTCTGAGGGAACGCATTGAAACTGACGAATTAGCCCGACGCTGCAGGAACCGTGGGGCTGAGAGAAGAAAGTCATTCAGGAATATTTCAGTACACGCAATGGTAATCAGCGACGTCGTCGGACGAAAAGACGTTGGAGTCGGGTCTGGACAAACTGGCTTAAATGAGCAAGAAAGATGAGTTCCTAGTCAGTAAGCAGTGGAATAACAAACATAAAGTCTAAAACGAGAACAATTTGAGGATAATGAGATGACCAGAACAACCACTTTCATGAAGAAACTGATACCAGTATATATCCTGTTACACGCCGGTATTAGCGGCAGTGCTTATGCCGCAGGAATATCACCGGTATCATCTGATCTCAACGATCCGTTTGATGGATGGACATGTGTCAATGAACTCGTATGTTCAAATCCAGGGACCGGAGGTGCAGGGGGGCCAGGAGACGGTTTTTTGAGGTTCACTGACTTGCTCACCAAGGACCTGCAAGCAGACATTCTGGCGCCATCGTCATATCTTGGCGACTATTCCAATGCCCAAGGCATGACATTTGAATTTGATTTCAAGGTCTTTGATGTCGGTGCTGCTGTAGAAAAAGAACTCAAGATAGCATTCTTTTCAGGCGGTGTATCTGACTTTGATGGTAGTGAAAGCGCTGTCTATAAAACCGGCCTGTTTTTCGATAATACCAATACACCCAGCGACTGGGTACACGTTGTTGTCCCGCTGGATTTTTCTGCACCGGGCTGGATGGTGGACCAGGGCTTCGATAGTAGTAACGTGAATGTGCTCCGTGTACCCGGAGATTGGGTCAACGGCCAGGAAGAACTCGGCTATGATAATTTTAGTATTGAACCTGTCCCCATCCCGGGCGCAGTCTGGCTGTTCGGCTCCGGCCTTCTCGGTCTGATCGGGGCAGCGCGACGTAAAGCGTAAGCACTGAAAAATCTGGGCGCAAACATCGACGGCCACTGAAAAGTGGCCGTTTTTTTATTCCCGACTAATTGCTCCTTTTCCGGAAGAAATAGATGGAGTACCTTTTTTATTTGTCGGCCTTGATGTGTGGCTACAGCTATTTCCTGTACCCCCTGATTTTGATGCGCATCCCCCGCAGACCGCTGGAAGAATCCCCTCCCGGTGGTGATTTCTCTTTTCCAGCGTTGAGCCTGATCATTACCGCGCACAACGAAGCAGGCCGGATTCGGGAAAAACTGAAGAACACACTTGAAATCCGCTATCCGGAAGACCAACTGGAGATTATTGTGGCATCGGATTGTTCATCGGATGCCACGGACAGTATCGTGGAATCCTTCGGTGACAAGGGTGTACGCCTGGTGCGCGCAGACCAGCGCAAAGGCAAGGAGTATGCGCAACTCTGCGCTATTCGCGAGGCCGGTGGTGAAATTCTGGTTTTTTCAGATGTGGCAACGCGTATTCCCGAGGATGGGTTCCAACTTCTGGCTCGCCAGTTTATTGATAAACAGGTTGGTGCATTGTCGAGCGAAGACCGGTTTATCAGTAATGACGGGCGTGTCGTCGGGGAGGGTGCCTACGTAAAATACGAGATGTGGCTGCGGCGCCTGGAGTCGGACAGAGCGGGCCTGGTCGGGTTGAGCGGGTCCTTTTTTGCCGCCCGGAGTGAAGTGTGTGAGCAGTGGGATATCTATTCACCCAGTGATTTCAATACCGCGCTCAACTGTGCAAAACAGGGGTTGGTGGCTATCACCTGTTCCAAAGTGGTCGGAATCTACCGGGATGTCAAGGACCCCGGGCTTGAGTACCGTCGCAAGATCCGCACGGTGATCAGGGGGATTACCGCGATTGCGCGTCATCCGGAGGTGTTGAATCCTGTCCGGATGGGATTGTTTGCATTCCAGGTCTGGAGTCACAAGATCATGCGCTGGGGAGTGCCCTGGTTCATGCTGCTTTTTGCCGGTTTAACCCTGTTACTGCAAGGGCAGGGCACGATTTATCTGCTGGCACTGGTTGCACAGATTGCATTTTATGCCCTGGCACTGGCAGGTTGGTTGTCAGGCCGGATGCGGGAAAATACATTGGTGAGAATTGTATTCTTCTTTGTGCAGACCAATCTGGCGCTTGCACAGGCAACCGTATCATTTCTGTTTGGTAAACGTATGACGGTTTGGACACCCTCCCGGAGATAGATGTTCTATCAGCTGCCGCCCGTCGGGAATCCGGTACGCCTGTTCGGCGGTGTAACCGCCGCGCCATTGTTGCGGGATTACTTTTCCCCCTATACTCCGCGATTTTTTTCTTCCGGAACGGCTGCGCTTGCTGCTGCCATTGGTGCCGCCATCCGGTTAAAGGCGGTGGATGTCCCGGAGGTCATCCTGCCGGCGTATGGTTGCCCGGACCTGGTTAGTGCCGCAGTCTTCGCAGGAGCGAGGCCGGTATTGGTTGATCTGACGCCAGAACGGCCCTGGATGGATTTTGATCAACTGTCCTCGCATATCAATACCTCAACCGTTGCGATTATTGCGGTCAATCTGTTTGGTATTCCGGAACGGATGGCGCCCTTGCGGAAGATTGCAGATCAGACCTCAGTTCTCCTGATTGAAGACAGTGCACAGGCTTTTCCAGTAACCAGGAATGATTCATTCTGGGACGGCGATCTGGTGGTGCTCAGTTTTGGCAGGGGGAAACCGGTCAGTCTGTTGGGTGGTGGTGCGGTACTATTTCGTGAGGCGGCACTGGACGGTTTGATACCGGAGGGTGTTGAGAAATCAAGCAATGGCAGTAGCCAGCAGGTTTTGTTCTGGCTACAGGCAATCCTTTATAACCTGATGATTTCCCCCCGTCTGTACTGGATTCCACAAGGCTTGCCCTTGCTCCACCTTGGGGAGACCCAATACCAACCGTTGCCCAATGTGGCGGGTATGGATTCGGTGAGACTGGGGCTGCTATGTAAAAATATTAATAAATATCAGAGTGATAGAAATGATGTGTCGGAAAAGTTGGCAGTATTGGCCACAATGCCGGGAGCTGCCGGGAAAGACATTATTGACTTGCCTGTGGCATGCAGGGTTACCAGACGTCAGAGATTGTTGCGTTACCCGTTACTGGTTCACCCGGAACGCAGGGATAGCATCTACCGACACTTGAGGCATGCAGGTCTGGGAGCATCAAGAATGTACCCATCATCCCTGCCTGGCATTCAGGGGTTGGAGGTTCTGCTGGATGGGCAGGCTGATTTTCCAGCAGCCGAAGATTTTTCCAGACGCATATTAACCCTGCCGACGCACACCCGGCTGCGAAGCAGGGATATCAGGAAAATGCGGCATATCCTGAATTC
>JBDLIZ010000370.1:0-5838 GCA_039714615.1 Pseudomonadota bacterium
GGTTATCAGTCTTATTTATACCAGTTGCTACCATATCTGTCCCATGATCACCAAACAGCTCGAGCGGGTTGTGGAGATCGCAGCTGACGCCCTAGGCGAGGGCAGCTTCTCGGTGGCTACCATCGGTTTCGACACCCAGGCCGATACCCCCCAGCGGATGCGCAGCTATGCCCGCGAGCGGGGGATCGATGCCTCGAACTGGTGGTTTTTAAGTACCGATGCCGCGACCATAGAGGCCCTCTCCAGCGAGCTAGGGTTTATCTTCTTTTCTTCCCCAAAGGGTTTCGATCATCTTGCCCAGACGACTATACTCGATGCCCAGGGGCGGGTTTATCGGCAGGTCTATGGCGAGTTACTCAATTCGCCAAACTTTGTCGAACCGCTGAAAGAACTCGTTTGGGGACTGGAGGCGGATCCGGCCACGTTGTCGGGATGGCTGAAAGGGGTGCGCTTGTTTTGCACTATCTATGATCCGAGCACCGGGCGCTATCGGTTCGACTATTCGATATTCATCGCCTTGGCCGTGGGGATAATCAGCCTCGGCTCGGTCGCGGTTTTCATCGTTCGCGCCTGGCGACAATCCAGACCTTCCTAGTACCCCATATCAGCTATTCCGTCATACCACGCGAAAGTGGTAAAGTCCGTGCCCATAAAAACTTTAGGACCCCATCAATGGTTTTGAGAAATATTACCAGGAACGGATTCGAGCGTCTCGAAAATGGTTTCGACTGGATTTTCAGCCCAGCGTGGAACCCCTTCTACCAGCTCGGGGCGCTGGGATGGTTTTTCTATTGGATCGTATGTGTCAGCGGTATTTATCTTTATATCTTTTTCGATACCGGGATTAACGATGCCTATGAGTCACTGGAATATATCACCAATGTGCAGTGGTATGCCGGTGGGGTGATGCGCAGCCTGCATCGTTACGCCTCCGATGCCATGGTGATCGTGGTGATCCTGCACCTGCTGCGCGAGTATGTCATGGATCGCTATCGCGGTGTGCGTTGGTTTGCCTGGATCACGGGTGTACCCTTGCTCTGGTTCTTAATTGCCTGCGGTATCAGCGGTTACTGGATGGTTTGGGATATCCTGGCTCAGTATGTCGCGACCGTGACTACGGAATGGCTCGATGCCTTACCCATCTTCGGTGAGCCGATCGCGCGCAATTTTCTCAACGAGGCCACCCTCGGCAGCCGGTTTTTCACCCTGATGGTATTTATACACATCGCGCTGCCCCTGATCATGCTATTTGTGATGTGGATTCATATCCAGCGTCATGCACGGCCCAAGGTCAATCCGCCCAGGGGCTTGGCGGCGGGTACGATGGCGATGCTGTTGGTCCTTTCCCTAGTATACCCCGCGGTCAGCCAGGCGCCGGCAAACCTCGATACCGTTCCCTCTACAGTAGGTATCGACTGGTTTTACCTGCCGGCGTACCCCTTATTGGATGTCATCTCCGGCGCTGCGCTGTGGGCCATAGTGGGAGCAGGCACATTGTTGCTACTGTGTTTGCCCTGGCTGCCAAGGGGGCGCCGCCATGATGCGGCGGTGGTGGATCTGGGAAACTGTAACGGTTGCGGGCGCTGTTACAACGATTGTCCGTATAGTGCGGTGACCATGGAACCGCGTACCGATGGCTTGCCGTATGCACGGCAGGCCGTAGTCAATCCGGACCAGTGCACGGGCTGCGGTTTGTGTGTCGGCGCCTGTCCCACGGCCACGCCGTTTCGGCGGGCGAGCGCGCTGGTGCCGGGGATAGACTTGCCGAATTTCAACATGCGTGACCTACGTGAGCGTATTCTAGCAGCGGCCAAGGCGTTGTCTGGTACCGATCGGGTGATGGTTTTTGGTTGTCAGGCCGGTGCCGATCTGAGCCTACTTGAAGGGCCATCGGTGGCGGTATTGCCCCTGCGATGTATCGGTATGTTGCCCCCGCCTTTTATCGATTTCATGATTACTCGACACTACGTCGACGGGGTCTTGCTTACCGGTTGCCGAGAGGGAGATTGTCATTATCGGCTGGGGATTAAATGGACCGAGCAGCGACTCTCCGGTCTGCGGGACCCCTATCTGCGCCAGCGGGTACCCCGTGAGCGCGTTAGCCAAGCCTGGTACGGACCGACCCAGTTCCCACCGTTGGCCCAACAGCTCGAGACCTTCCGCGGCCGCTTACGGGCGCTTGGGCCACTGCCTAGACGCAAGCCCAGGGTGAAGGTAAAAAAGACCGCAGTACAGGAATTGGATAGTCATGGTTAAAATCAGTCCGCTGCGGTTTCTCGCACAGTTTATTGCCTACGCCCTGTTTGCGGTCGTGGTGGGTCACTTTTCAGTATCTCCCGCCTACCAGTACCTGGCGCCGGACAAGGCCCAGCTCAAGCTCAGCTTCCGTCACGCTGGACAGCACAAGGTCGAATGCCGGCGCCTCACCCCTGAAGAACTCGCTGAGTTGCCACCGAATATGCGCAAACCCTTCGACTGTCCCCGAGAAAGAGTGGCGTTGGTGGTAGAACTCCTATTGGATGGCGAGCTACTATTTCATGATTCACTGAACCCATCCGGGTTGGCAAAAGACGGCAGCTCCGCTGTCTATAGGCGCTTTATCGTCGATTCAGGCCGACATCATTTGCGGGCCCGTCTGCGCGACAGCCGTCGCGAACAGGGTTTTGATCATGATCACGCCGCCGAAATTGAACTGGTGCCGGGCCAGAATTTTGTTATCGATTTTCACGTTGAGACCGGCGGGTTTGCTTTTTTGTGATACGAATTCAGGAATAATCGGTCCCATGAAAGACGAGGAGGGTCTATGGCGCTATTAGTATGGAGAGAAGAGTATTCTACCGGTATCGAAGACGTTGATTATGAGCATCGCGAGCTGATCGATCTGATCAACGGACTCTATACCCGTCTTTCTAAAAAAGGCAGCAGCATAACGGTGCTCGAATTTCTGGGAGAGATATACGCCAGGATATCTGCCCATTTCGCCTTGGAAGAAAAAATTATGCGTGAACGCAAATACGATCAGTATGAGGATCACAAGGAGGATCATGAGCGGCTACTGGATGAGATCCGGGATATCATGGACGATTACGAAAACCGGGCCTTTTTTAATGAACAGACCTTTGCGGAGAGCCTAAACCGGTGGTTTGTAGACCATTTCAGGAGCAAAGACGCCCGGTTTCACAAGTACCTGAAATGACACTATACTTTGGTTATGGGACCTGTTCGGAGGCACCGTGTTGGGCTCTTATTAGAAAGCTTGATTGAAATCAACTCGGGGAAAATAGATTTGTGGTTAGATATTCCATCGAAGAAGTGGAAAGCGTGATACGATTTGCACATCAACAGGGAGGGGGTAGCCTATTACCCTAGATCGTAGAGGAGTCAATCAGTGAGATCGATCGAGGTTACAGCTCAACCCATTCAGATGTTCACCAGATTACGCGGTGTCGGTGAATTGCGTCGGATGTATTTGTTTTCCCATTTGGAGCCTGAGGACTTTGACAAGGTGGCCAGCAGCATGCAGGTCCACCGTCTGGAAAAAGATCAGCGACTCTTCGACCAAGGCCAGAAGGCGAGGCGCTTCTTTGTAGTCCGCAGAGGTCGGATCAAGCTATTCCTTTTATCCGCCGAGGGGGAGGAAAAGATCGTTCACATCGAGCATCCAGGATTTACCTTTGGAGAGGCGGTGATGTTCATGGACAAGCCGGTCTACCCCGTGTCCGCCGAGGCCGTGCAAGCGAGCGAGCTTTATTCCTTTGATAACAAGACCTTTCTGGGAGTGCTTCGGCATAATTCAGAGACTTGCTTTCGGCTCATGGGCAGCATGAGCATGCGCCTGCGCTGGCATGTCTCGGAGATCGAAAACCTCTGTTTGCACAATGCGACCTTTCGATTAGTGACCTATCTATTGCGGAAGGTCCCCGAGAGCGCTCAGGAAAACACCAATGTACAGCTGTCCATCCCCAAGGTGGTCCTGGCCTCCCGGCTTTCCATAAAACGCGAGACCTTGTCGAGGATACTGGCCCGTCTGCGTAGCCAGGGACTTATCGACGTTCTGGGACAAGACATCATTCTGCGCGATCTTCAGGCATTGCGGAATCTACTGATTTAGCGTCGCTGCATGACGCTTCCCTTTCACCGAATGCGCTCAAACGATCCTATTCCCGGTCCCTTCTCAGGATCCCCGAAGGCGGTGGGTTATTTGACCTAGATCAAAGACAGCCCCCCCTGCGGTCCCGAAAATAATCTATTAATGGGTATAAACTCGGTGCTTGAAAGGCCGGCAATCATGATGAGTCATCCCTGTCGCGAATGGGACATCGGAAATACAGACCATATAGGAGAGCGAGGCGTGGGAAGTGTCTGTCTGGTGGGTGTGGTACCGGGCGACTCCGGCGAGGACATGAAACAAAGGGGTTTGGGCTATGGCTAAGCTCAAGGGTTTAGCCTTGGTATTTATGATCCCGGCATTGGTATGGGCAGAAATCGATCCTGATCGGCAGGCGGAACTCGCTTATCTACTTTCCCAGGATTGCGGGTCCTGCCATGGCATGACCTTGAAAGGGGGACTCGGACCTCCATTACTGCCAGAAACCCTGCGCAGCAGACCCGATGAGGGCTTGGTCGCTGCGATAATGGATGGTCGCCCAGGCACCCCGATGCCGCCCTGGCGCGGCCTGCTTACCGAGCAGGAGGCACGTTGGTTAATCTCTGTACTTCGCTCGGGAGACCGGCCATGAGGCCTCTCTATATTCTTTGGATTTGGCTGCTGCTGTGGTTCCCCTCCTGGGTTTTTTCCCAGTGCATGGTGCGCGGTACCGCCGATCTGGGCCTGATCGTGGAGCGCGCCACGGGCAGTGTAAAGATCGTGGATACCACCCACTACCAGCCACTGTACCGGGTGCAAGGTCTGGGTGATCTTTCGCATGCCTCAGCGGTGTTTTCACGCGATGCTCGATATGCCTACGTATTTGGCCGGGATGGAGGATTGAGCAAGGTCGACCTGCTCTGTGGACGTATCGTCAAGCGGGTGGTTCAGGCCGGCAACAGCATCGGCGGCGCCATCTCCCAGGATGGCAAGTTGGTCGCGGTGTCCAACTACACCCCCGGCGGGGTGAAGATCTTCGCGGCCGAATCACTGCAGCTGGTGGCTGATCTCCCGGCAACGAGCCCCGACGGTCATAGCTCGAAGGTGGTCGGTCTAGTGGACGCCCCCGGGCAGCGTTTTGTCTACAGCCTCTACGAGGCCGGTGAGATTCGCATCGCGGATATGCGTGACCCGCAGCGACCCCAAATAAAGCAATTTCCCGATATCGGTAACCAGCCCTATGATGGGCTCATCACCCCCGACGGCAGGCATTATATCAGCGGCCTGTTCGGGGAAGACGGCCTGGTATTGATCGATCTCTGGCATCCGGATCGGGGACCCCAGCGCATCTTGGACCACTATGGCAAGGGCAAGCAGGCATTACCGGTTTACAAAATGCCTCATCTGGAAGGTTGGGCGATGGCGGGCGACTCGCTATTTCTGCCGGCCGTGGGCCATCACGCCATCCTAGTGGTGGATAGAAGAACTTGGAAACAAGTCGCCCAGATTCCCGTGCACGGTCAGCCGGTGTTCGCCGTGGCCCGACCGGATGGCCGCCAGGTATGGGTAAATTTTGCCCTGCCTGATAACGATACCGTGCAGGTCATTGATACCCAGACCTTGCAGGTAGCGCATACCCTCAAGCCCGGCAGGGGCGTGTTACACATGGAATTCGCACCACGTGGCGAGGCACTGTGGCTTTCCGTACGCGACGCCGATCAGGTCCAGATCTATGATACGCGTACCATGAA
>JBDLIZ010000371.1:0-5838 GCA_039714615.1 Pseudomonadota bacterium
GGAAATACCGTCATCCCGGCATGGAAGCCGGGATCCAGTGCCAGGGAGAGGCAGCCATATGACTGGCGAACGGTTAAGATTACCCTCCATGGCATCTGGGCTCCGGCAATCCATGCCGGAATGACGATACCTGTGAACGGTTACGAAACTTTTTAGCAACTGCAGACCTCCTGATCTCACACTCGATAATCAATGACTTACAAAACATTACAGGACTTAAACTTGAGACCGATTCTATGTAGGTATTCGTTTTGGTATCAAGGCATAATCCGCGAGTTCAGGTTATCTGAACTTCTAGCGGAACACTATCAATGAACAAAGACCATGACAGGAGAACAATATGCAAGATGTCGAAAACCTCTTGAAAACCGCGGTCAGTGAGGTAGAGCGCTTGCTGGATACCAACGCAGTGGTAGGCGAACCCATCAAGGTCGAAGGCAGTACGATCATTCCATTGGTCAGCTTCGGATTTGGTTTTGGAGCCGGTGGCGGAACGGGGAAGATGGGTGTTGCAGAAGGAGAAGGAATGGGCGGTGGCACGGGCGCTGGTGCGGGCATCAAACCGGTGGCTGTGCTCATCATCGACAACCACGGAGTACGTTTACAACCCATTAAGGGCGCCACAACCTCCGTTATGGGAAAACTCGTCGATACCCTGGGCAAGGCGGCGCAGAAACGTACTGCAACCCTCAGGGATTGATCACCCCATGCCGGTGTTGGGGCTGGTAATCACCCTCGCGTGCCTGGTGACATTATTAGCCATACCCGTGGACCTGACCTTTGTGCTGCGGCGGCACAAAATCCTACATACTCAGCTCAGGGTCGCCTGGTTATTCGGTCTTGTGCAATTGCCGATCCGAAAACGGAAAATAAGCACAATAACTCGAAGGCATAGACCAGAGAAAGCACCCAGGGAAAGGACCAAGACGGCTAAACGCCTGCTGGCCATGCTAAAAACAAAGGGTTTTAAGGCACGGCTAATGAAATTCTTCATTGAACTGTGGAAAGCGATACCCAAGCGCAACCTTCATCTCTGGATGCGATTTGGCCTGGATGATCCGGCCGATACCGGGATGTTCTGGGGGTTTATCGGTTCATTCCAGATGATGCTTGCCGCTCCCCGGGGTATCGATATCGCGATAGAACCCGCCTTTGACGGTGCCGTGTTCCAATTGGACAGCTCCGGACAAATCCGTCTTATTCCTATTCAGCTCATCTACATCGCCTTGGCATTTGCGATCTCTCCAGTCACACTTCGGGCACTTCGAGCGGCATATTCCGTTGGGAAGCAATGAATGATCTACGTGCAGGGCAACCCCGGTGGATGAACGAACTAATGATTATTCCGATAGAAAGGGTCTCCATTGAGCAGGGCCTAAACCACCTAGGGTTTTGGGTTCAGGGCCAAAAGGAACCAGTAGCCGTTATCGTTCGCAACCCGCAAGGTGTGCGGGCATTCGACACCGAGGCACAGCAATTATCGGTAGAGAAACTGATTCTCAAGGTTGAGGGCCTCGCCGAAGTATTGGCCCAAGAACCTAAGCAGGAGCATGAAAAATAAGCTGAAAAAGGGGACCGATAATCCTGATTTGCACTTTAATGCGCGGTCGAAAGGGCTTGATATGAAGGGGGGTTTCACCCGGATACGCTGCTTAATTCGCATTTCTAGTCGACGATCATGCGGTCGTCGTGAGGGCAAGATACCGGACCGTGCTTCAGGGCACCGAGAACATCGAGGCTCCGATCGTGCAAGTTATCGCCTGACCCAGTTCTCGAGCGTTAAGCCTTTTACACACTTAAAATGTTTTTCGTTATTTGTGACAACAACAGCACCTATAGAAAGCGCATGGGCCGCTATCATCGTATCATTACCGCCAATTGGTGTGCCTTTATCAAATAGTTTCGCTTTTACTCTCGAAAAGGTTTCAGCAACATCAGCATCCCAAGCTAAAACCTGATCTACGCGCGCCCTATATTCATTGATAATTTTCCGATGTTTGCGCGGGTTCTCCGAACGTTCAGCGCCAAACAACAATTCCGCATAGGTGATCACTGAAATGACAATATCATGACCTTTTTCTACCTTGCGCTGCATTACCTCTAACACCTCTAGCGGTCGTTTTCTAATGAGGTAACTGCTGATATCCGTATCGAGCATATAAAGCATCAGAAAACCACCCGATCCTCATCCATCAGCTCCGGGCGATCAGACATAAAATCAGCATCACCTTTCGGAAACTCGGCAAAAGAAACCCAGTTTTTCCTTACCGGCGTAAGAATGATAGAGGCCCCTTCTTTGCGTACAAAAACCTCATCGATACCTTCGAACTCAAATTGCCTTGGCAATCTAACCGCTTGGTTTCGACCATTAGTAAATATCTTTGCCCTTTTCATCTGACCAGCCCCTCAAAATACATATGCCAAGCATCTGCTGATATTGCAAATATGTCAAGGGCAAAAATCGATAGTAAATTGATAAGGTCAGACTCGATTGATTCCCTCAGAAGAGGGGCGAGGGTCACATTCCAGCATAGGTAGGAATGTTAGACTTGAACATCCCTTTGGTATTTTCTGTGCTGATATCTGCTGATACCTGATATATAACTCAATTCCTTGCCCTTGATCACAACAGCCAACGACGACTTGATTTAATCTGTGTGCATATCAAAAAGGATACCAAGCTATGGAACGGCCAGTTATTCTGTGGGTGGATTTTACCAGAAAAGACGAGGGAAGCCCGGCACTGATGATGCCGGGTGTCGAGGACTGTTGTGAGTTTTATCGAGTATCCAGGGCAGAGGATATCAGTGGCTGTATACGGTCTATAGGACCCGACATTCTCTGTTTTGATTATGCCTATCCGGAGCCAACCGAGCTTGTCTTGCTCAGTCAGACCAAGCATGATTTTCCCCGGATCCCCATTCTCATGCTCACTGAACACCACTCGGAGACCCTTGCGATCTGGGCGCTTCGTGCCCGGGTCTGGGACTATCTGGTCAAGCCCCTCTCCAAAGAAGAACTGTTACGCCCGGTAAAGGCGCTTTCCATATTGCGCGACAGACAGCGCAGCGATGCCCCGAGGCAAGTGATAAGAAGGGAGATTCACGCGCCCGTCAGTGCACACCTGAGCCGGACCAGTCCTGAGAGCGTAATCTTTAAGGCCCAGATGTATATCGACTCACATTTTGCGGACAAGGTCTCAGCGAATGAGGTCGCCAAGATTTGCAACATGAGTGGGTCTCATTTCAGCCGGGTCTTCAAACAGGTCTGCGGTATTACATTCAGCGATTACTTGCTCAAGACCCGTATCAAGAAGGCCGTGGAACTGCTCCGGGATCCTCATACCCCCGTGACCTCGGTATGCTATGACGTCGGTTTTTATGATCCCTCCTATTTCAGCCGGGTGTTCCGTCGTTATGCGGGCCTCACGCCTAGCGAGTATCAGCAAAGATGCCTGAAGGAGGGCAAAGATAATTCCATGCTGAGTGCCGAATTGCATCTGGATGAGCGCGAGTTGAAAAGCGCTTGATACAGCGAATATAAAGTCACGAAAGGTTTAGCGAAATAGTTCCTGGTAAGCAGGTATGTTTTAAGATCAACTAATGATTCATGGATGAAGGATATAATATGAAAGCGGTATATCAAAACCATTTGATACGAGGAGTCGGAGTGGCATCGACAAATCTATCCTTGGCGTTATTGTATCTCTTCTTCGCCTATTCACATGCGCTGAATTTTATAGAGAGCCCTCGTCTCAGCGTGATTCTCATCATTGTCGCGGAGACCCTGCTGATATTTTTTATACTAACGAGAAAGGAGCCGGATAAAACCATGCATACCTTAAAGGCATGGCTCACAACAATTGGAGGAACCTTTCTGATACTGCTTCTCAGGCCGATTGATGCACCTCATGATCTACTGCTGGGGCAGTTTGTGCAGGGCATTGGGTTCATGTTACAAATTGGCGCTATTTTAGCCTTGAACAAAAGTTTTGGATTACTTCCAGCCAACAGAGGTGTCAAGTCCAGTGGTCTCTATCGTCTGGTGAGGCACCCTCTATACAGTGCCTATACGGTAGCCCACATCGGATATCTTATCAATAATTTTACCCTCTTTAATTTTGTAATTGTTTTTATCGGCACGGCTTTTCAGATTTTGCGTATTCTGAACGAGGAGCAATTGTTGTCGGAATATTCCGATTACGTGGATTATAGTCATCGAACAAAATGGCGGCTTATCCCGCATGTCTGGTAAGACCACCCAGTTGGTGTCCAGCGCATTGTTCGTCTTCAAGGCGCGACAACAGGCGCATAGCCAAGGCTGTGTAACTGTTGTCGCAACGCCGAAGACGGACAATGAGGCAAGCCAGAGGGTCAAGTCATTTCGGTAGCATCCCTTCTCTTCATCCCCTCTTTGGATCTTTGATCACGACAGCTCGACACGCACTATTTTTCCCTCTCCAAACGATCCGCGGTTTTGCGAGTTTTGATTAATCTATAAGTTAGTCATAAATTCCAAATGGTGCCTGTGAACGTACACGTACACGTGCTCGTGCTCGTGAACGAAGGGGATAGCCTACTGGACCATGAAAGAGGGGAAAGCTCTGTTAACGCGGGTGGTTGCCAAGCTAACGTGGTGTACCGACCGGCCGAGCAATATCGAGTACGTTCACGAGCACGTGTACGTTCACGGGATAAATAGGCCCCGTCCGGGGCTTTCCTCAATCTACCCGTTATGCGGGTGGAGTATGACTCGGCATCGGCGGATATATTTCTCGAAGAGCATCAAAATAGTCCTACAGCTGCGCATGATATTGCTAGCGGACCTGCCTTTGAATAACTAAAATTCACCCATGCTGAATATCTCAGCATAAACCCATTAATGAGTCATAAGGAGATTTAACTCATGAGTAAAATGACCGAAAAAGTACTTTCCTTTATTAAGGATGAAGAAGGTTTGACAATCGTTGAGTATGCCGTAGCTGGTGGCTTGATTACGGTGGGTGCGATAGCAGCTTTTAGCGCCCTTGGCGTCACTGTTGCGGGTGTCATTACTACTATTGATACTACATTGAACGCTGCCCAAGCCCCAGCCGGTTAACCGAAGGCTCGCGGGCCGGGGTGGGAGATGGATATCCCACCCCGTCTGAATCACACGATCTCAGCACAGGAATTTTAAAGATGCTCATATACGAGAGCCCCATAGCCTTAGGACTGCTGATCCTGATATTGATCATCGCCGGCTATACGGACATCAGGGAACATCGAATACCGAATATCCTTACCTTTGGCGGCCTTATCCTGGGTCTTTTATTACAGTCCTGGATGCTGGGCGGCGATGGATTCTTAAGCGGCCTTGCGGGGTTTCTAATCGGGCTGGGCATATTCTTACCTTTTTATATCCTAGGCAAAGGCATGGCTGCCGGAGATGTCAAACTCATGGCGGCCCTGGGCGCCCTGCTCGGACCCCAGCTCACCTTGTTCGCCGCGGCCTCAAGTTTGGTTGCCGGATCGGTCATGGGCATCGGGATATTGATCATTCGCGGCGGAGCGGCCGTTGCATTGCAGCGTTATTGGAGCACTCTGAAATGTTTCGCCGTGACCGGAACGTTTAATTATGTACCGCCACGACATGACGAGGCCGCGGCCACTCGCTTTCCCTACGCAATCGCTATTGCCGCCGGAACCTTATTCGCCGTGATCTGGTTGAACTAGAAATTCAGACCTCCTGATCCCACACTCAATAATCAATGGCTTACGAAATGATCCAGGAATTATACTTGAGACCAATTTTATGTAGGTTGGCGCTGAGGAACGAAGCCCAACACGCAACTTCCTA
>JBDLIZ010000372.1:0-5806 GCA_039714615.1 Pseudomonadota bacterium
GTGACTAGAGCGTATCCGAACCGGTGGTTTATTAAAGAGATGGGACAGCTCATCCGTTCTGACAAACAGCTGGCGCACTGGTTTGATGTTCGTCAATGGATACGTCTTGCGTGAGGAGCCGTGTACGGACCCGTACGCACGGTTCTGTGGGCAGACGGAGGCCATCTGGCCTCCTCTGACCCGATGTCACAACGCAGAATACAAGCGATAAGGCAAGCAGATAGGGAAGTTATTTAGGTAGCATTCCTAACCCATCTTTGTCACGAGCGACTCGGATTTTCCAGAAATTCCACCAATTTTCCATATCCGCGCTGGTTGCAGACTCGCTGAATCAATGGCTTACTGCGGCAGTTTTCCTAGAAACCGAAACGTAGTGACATAAAATGTCAATACAGTATTGACGAGGATAGATCAGTTCGCTACCGTGCGTGAATGTTTATTCGGTGCGCAAAGACACGGACCACGGAGAACGGCAAGTCCTACCACAGCTACCGCTTGGTCGATAGCTATCGGATCGGTGATCATGTGCGTCAGCGTACACTGCTCAATCTTGGCAGTGGATTCGATTTTCCGCGAGAGCTGTGGTCAGAGTTGACCCAGCGCATAGAGCAGATCATCCAGGGGCAGCAGGATGTTCTGTTGGCGCCCTCGCCTGAGGTTGAGCGCAAGGCACAAAACATTGCGACCTCCCTGCTCAGTAAATATGCCCGCTCCGATCTGGGTTCCAACCCGGAACAGGGGAAAGTAGGCGATCAAGGACGTGCCGAACCATCCGCCCATGATAGGCAGGATCAAGGCGTTGGCTGCGACCTGCATACCGTGGACCTCAACTCCCTTAAGCAGATGGACAGTCGCAGTGTCGGCGCTGAGGCGATAGCACTGTCGGCGCTGTTGCAGGTAAAACTGACAGGCAAGTTGGAGGCATTGGGCTTCAATCGCAACCAGATCCACGTCGCCATTGGCAATGTCATCGGACGCATGGTCCAACCCGCCAGCGAGCTCTCCACCCATCGGTGGCTGCAGGAGCACAGCGCACTCGGAGAGCTGTTGGCATTTGATTATGGGCAACAGAGTCGCTCTGCCCTGTATCGTGCCTCGGATCTACTGTGGAAACATCACGATGAGATCGAGTCCTTCCTCTACCGACAACACTGTGCCCTGTTTAACGTCGAGGAGACCATCACCCTCTATGACCTCACCAACACCTTTTTCGAAGGGACGGGGAAGTACAACGACCATGCCGCCTATGGCTATTCCAAAGAGAAGCGTAGCGACTGTCCGCTGGTCACCTTGGCGCTGGTACTGGATGGCAGCGGCTTCTCCCGGCGCAGCCGTATTTTTCCGGGTAATGTCAGCGAGCCGAGCACCTTACAAAAGATGATCGACCAGCTGCGTACCCCCATAGATCCAGATCAAAAGCGAAAGCGCGAGGGGACGGGAGAACCATCACAGCAGCCACTGGATCTGCGCACCCTTCCCACCATCGTCATGGACGCCGGTATTGCCTCAGAAGAAAACATCACCTGGCTGCGTGAACAGGGCTATCCCTACATCGTAGTCAGCCGTAAACACCATCTGGAGTTTGATGATAACCGGTGTGTAGCCGTCAACGAGCGCGAGCACGACACCGTACGCGCCATGCGTGTCGAGCGCGAGGACGGAGAGATCGAGCTCTACTGTCACTCGGAGCGAAAAGAGGCCAAAGAACGTGCGATCACCCAGCGTTTTTCAACCCGCTTCGAACAAGCGCTCCAACACCTTGCCGATGGGCTCGACAAACCCCGGCGACTCAAGCGCGCCAAAAAGGTGTGCGAAAAGATCGGACGACTCCGACAGCAATACAGCCGAGCGGCTAGATTCTACGAGATCACCACCGAGACCGATGACAGCGGCAAAACGGTGACCGCTCTACAATACCGGCGTATCGAGCGCGAAGAGGATCCCAATGCCCATCCCGGTGTCTACTGTCTGCGCAGCAACCAGAGCGAATGGGATGAAGAGCAATTGTGGCGTACCTACACCCTGCTCACTGATCTCGAAGCGGTCTTCCGCAGTCTCAAATCAGAACTGGGGATGCGTCCGGTCTATCACCAGAAGACCCGCCGCGTTGAAGGGCATATCTTCATCACCCTGCTGGCCTACAACCTGGTACACCAGATCCGACTCACCCTCAAGGGACAAGGAATCAACGACAGCTGGGAGACGATCCGCGCTACCATGAGTACGCAGATGCGGACCACCACTACTCTCCGGGGTGCCGGCGGCGAACAGATCCACATCCGCAAGAGAGCACCTACCCCAACGCTTCACAACAGCTCCTGCTACGCACCCTGGGGTTGACGTGGCATCCAGGACAGACGGAGAAAACTATCATCTCACCATAAATTCACAAACAGTAGTGACATAACGAGCCCATTAAAATCATAACAATCAGTTTTTACTGAATATTATCGGGATGGATGACAAAGATGGGCTAACCCAGCAAGTCCTGCAATTCTGAGGGATCGAGCAATGGCGAGTTCAGCGCGCCCAAATTCTCCGAGAGCTCAGCGCCATTGATGGCAGAAGGAATGACTACTGATACCCCTTCTAGCTGCAGAATAAAACGCAGGGCAACCTGAGCCAGCGTGCGATCCCGGCGGATAAGGCTGTGGAAATGCTCGACCTGTGCCTTGCGTTCGGCGATTTTTTCTAGCGCAAAGTGCCCTGATCGGTCAGCCATGGTTTCGCCGGTGGTATCCGTTAATAGGCCCTGGGCCAGAGGCGAGCGGGCGATGACCCCGATACCGTTGGCCTTGGCAGCGGGCAAGAACTGCTCGAGTGGGGTTCGATCCAATAGGCTAACCGCAAGTTGCACCGAGGCCACGCCGGGTAGTTTAAGTGCGATTAGAGCGTCCTGAACATGATTCACTGATACACCGTAGTGACGAATCTTGCCCTCGGCTTTCAGTCGCTCGAGAATTTCACCAAAAGCGAACTTTGCCAGCTCCGAGCCCGACGGATTGTAGATCTGATAGAGGTCGATATAGTCAGTACCGAGACGCCTGAGGCTACCCTCAACCGCCCGGGCCAGATATTGGTCAGAATAGTCGTACTGTCTGCGTCGAACCCGAGCCAGATTCATTGAGCGCCCGGCACCACGCAGCAAGCCACGTAACGGTCGAACTAAAGGACGCGCTTTAAAAATAAACCTGTCAAATGATCTGAACCTTGCACCGCCTTTGGTGGCGATCACTACCTGATCCCGCCGTCCGCGAATGGCACGACCAATCAATGCCTCGCTGTTGCCCAGACTGTAGTTATCAGCGGTGTCGAAGAAATTGACTCCCGCATCCAACGCCTGTTGCAGCACGCATGCAGATTCACGGTCATCACGATGAAACAGGCCGCCGCCTAAAGGAGAACATCCTAGTCCCAACTCCGATACGCGAAGACCCGTGTTACCAAACGCTCGATATTTCATGAAGCCCCGACCGGATTGTTGCGCCCCTCCGGCACCCATCAGTTCGAACACGTTAAAGTTAACAAGTAATCAATAAGTTACGAGGTTGATGTTTTAAAAAAACCTAAATTCAACCATGCTTCTAATTAAGTTGTGGCCTAAGTCAGTATTAATATACGGAGATATGGGTAATATCCCGAATATAGTGTTTGTAAGTTATTGATTCTTTATTTTTTTAATGCGTTCGACCTGGGCACCCATGAAGATGGCCCCGAAGTTTTTATCTATAATGTTACAATGTTACGCTAGTCTGCTTATTAAAAGCTATAAGGAATGCCTGAAATGCAGCAGCGAGTTTTGGTGATCGGCCTCGCAGAGGCCACGCTTGAGCTTATTGAGCCCTGGGCTACGGTAGGCAAACTTCCTACTCTTAGCCATCTGATGTGCAATGGCGCTACGGGACGGTTACGCTCGCAAGTCCCACTAATCACGCCGCAGATGTGGGGCACTATTGCGACAGGCCAATCACCGGGACATCACGGTATTTTTGATTTCTGGCAGCGTGGGCCAGACGGACACTTCAGCGAGATAAACGGTTCGGATATCAAGGCCCCTCCCATCTGGCAGTTGCTGAGCGAACTCGGGCTTCGCAGCGGCATCCTGAACGTACCCTTTACCTACCCCCCCTCCAACATCAATGGTTTCATGATCTCCGGCGAGGATGCACCCGGGGCACACCCATCTATCGCCAATCCCCGGCAACTGTACAAGGAGATCACCGACAAGTTCGGCCGGTACCGGTTAAAGGACATCTTTCCCGGAGGCCGGCAGAAGGCTGACTATCTCACCTTGATCGACGATGATGTGAGTAAGCAAACGGACGTATTTGAATATCTGCTGGAGCAAAAATCCTGGGACTTTGCCTTGGTCTTCTACAGCGCCACCGCAATCGCCCAGCACTATTTCTGGAAAGACATGGAATCCCAGGATCCTGATAATCCCTTCCGGAATGTTGTCGAGAGCGCCTATAGAGCCGTGGATAAAGCCGTTGCTCGATTGCAACAGGCCGCAGGTCCTGACACCAACGTATTCGTGATTTCCGAATGCGGCGCAGGCCCGCTACAGTCAGGGGTGCAGATCAATACCTTGCTGGAAAAAGAGGGCTTCCTGGTCCGTAATAAGCAGTCAGCGAACAAGGTCCTCCGCACGCTGGTGGAGCAGATTCGGCGTAACGCACGAGGTTACGCGCAGAAGTGGTTTCCGAATACCCTCTACTACAGCCTGAATTGCCGGCTGGCACGCCTGAAAGGACGAATGCAATCCTACTTAACCGGATCGGATATCGACTGGTCACAGACCCAGGCGTTCTCCCGGGGTAAAGAAGGATGTATCTTCATTAACCTGAAGGGGCGCGGTCCTCGGGGCATCGTCGCTCCCGGTGCTGAGTACGAACGTGTGCGCGAGCGCATCATCAACTGCCTCGAGGAGCTCATAGATCCGGCCACCGGCATAAAAGCGGTGGACCGTGTCTACTGTGCAGATGATCTGTATAAGGGACCAATGCTCAGCTGGGCCCCTGATCTGATTGTCGGGTGGCGAAACACAGCGTATATGCCCACCGAGAGCGACCGCGATAAAGATGCCGTATTCGTCACGCGCTGGCGCGAGTATATGAACTGGCCGACGACTGGGGGTCACCGAGTCGATGGGGTGCTGATTGCTCAAGGCCCCGGGATACGTCACGGCGCAACCATCGACGATGCCGACATTATCGATCTCATGCCCACCTGGCTGCAGTGCCTGAACCAACCAATCCCCGAGACCGCCGAGGGCGAAGTCATCGCTGCACTTTTCGGGGGGCCTCAAAAGCGGGGCGCGCCGCAACCTGCTACGAGCGCATGATGGATTTCGGCGGTTCTCGTGAACCAAACCGTGCCGGCCGTCACCCATCAGCAATAATGATGGGCTATCGCAAACTAGGCAAGACCGAGCTAATGGTCTCGGAAGTCGGACTGGGTTGCCAATCCATCGGTGGCGGCCTTTACCACGGAAATAAAGGCGAGGCCTTGAATTTATTGCACCACGCCTACGATGCCGGTATCACGTTTTATGACACCTCGGATCACTACAGCCTCGGTAACAGCGAAGCGCTATTGGGGCAAGCCTTCCGGGGACGACGCGACAAGGTGGTCATCGCCACCAAGGCTGGAACTCGTTACTCACCAAGCGCGAAGATAGCCCTAAAGCTCAGGCCCTTGTTGCGACCCTTCGGTCGAATGCTGCGCTCTGCGAAGCTTTCGCTGCATCACCTGCGGGCGGCGGAGAGGCACTACGATTTCTCACCCGAGTACCTCATTCGCTGTG
>JBDLIZ010000373.1:0-5804 GCA_039714615.1 Pseudomonadota bacterium
CATCCAGCTTGTAAAGCGTAAGGTGTATGCGGTGATCGGTTATCCGTCCCTGAGGAAAGTTATAGGTCCGGATCCTTTCCGAGCGATCCCCGCTGCCGACCAGATCACGGCGTGTTTCAGCTGTTTGCGCGATCTGTTTTTGACGCTCGATCTCTAGTAGCTTGGCTTGCAACAGCGACATGGCGCGGGCTCGGTTTTTATGTTGTGAGCGTTCGTCCTGACATTCCACGACGATACCGGAGGGCTGGTGGGTGATACGCACGGCTGAATCCGTCTTGTTGATGTGTTGACCCCCAGCACCAGAGGCACGGTAGGTATCCACCCTTAAATCGGCGCTATTGATCTCGATCGCGTCGATTTCATCCAGTTCCGGCAACACCGCTACCGTCGCCGCGGAGGTATGAATCCGGCCCTGAGATTCGGTCTCTGGAACGCGTTGTACACGGTGTGCGCCAGATTCGAATTTGAGCTTTGAGTAAACCCTATTACCGGTGATTCGGGCGATAATCTCTTTGTAACCGCCTTGCTCACTCTCACTCCGGTTCAGAATTTCGAGCTTCCAATGGTTTTCCTCGGCATAGCGTACGTACATGCGGAATAGATCTCCGGCGAAGATGGCCGCCTCATCACCTCCCGTGCCGGCGCGTATTTCCAGGAATACATTGCCCTTGTCGTGAGGATCCTCCGGCAGCAATGATTTCTGCAAATCCAATTCCTGTGCATGGAGCTGCTTGTTCAGGCGCTGGATCTCTTCCTGGGCCAGGGATCGTAACTCTGTATCCGAATCGTCAAGCATCTCCTTAGCGACCTTGAGCTCATCCAGGGTCTCGCGGTAGGTGTTAAATTGATCGACCACGGGTTCGAGCTGAGCATACTCCATGGATAACTTGCGGAATTTGTATTGGTCTTCGATCACCTCGGGCTCGGCCAGTAAGGCGGCAATCTCGGTGTGACGTTCCGTCAATGTCTCCAGCTTTATTGCAATCGATTGTTTCACCGCAGCTCTCAGTTCTCTCTCTCATCAAGGTTCAATAATATAGTTGCTGCTTCCAACAGGTCTCGACGTCCCTCGCGGCCGGCCTGGTTCAAGGCCCGGGTTGGGCCGTCGGTCAGTTTGTTGGTCAATGTATAGGCCAGGTATTCCAGAACCTGCTCCGTGGGTTTGCCCTGTTTGGCCATCTGCTTGGCCTTTGCCAGGGCCTGCTGGCTTAGGCGTTCGGAGAGCCCTCGGTAGTGGCGTATGGTACCCACGGCGTCCTGTAACCGCAGCCACGCCATAAAGTCTTCGACCTGCGACTGTATCAACTTATCGGCTTCGACAGCAGCTTCACGACGAGATTCCAGGTTTTCATGGACCACTTCATCGAGATCATCCACGGTATATAGATAGAGATCATCGAGTTCACCCACCTCGGGCTCGATGTCACGGGGTACGGCGATATCGACCATGAACATCGGTCGGTGCCGGCGCTGTTTGATGGCGCGCTCGACCAGTCCCTTGCCCAGTATGGGCAGCGGGCTGGCCGTGGAGGAGACGACGATGTCGGAATCAGGTAATGTGTCTCCGATTTGGGTCAGCCCGATGCCTTTACCCTGGAATTGCTCGGCTAGGGCCTTGGCACGCTCCACACTTCTGTTAGCAACTACGATATGGCCAATCTTGCCGCCGGCCAGATGACGTGCGACCAGTTCAATCGTTTCGCCGGCACCGATTAATAATGCCGATTGTTCGCTGAGGTTTTCGAAGATCTGCTTGGCAAGGTTTACCGCCGCAAATGCAACCGATACCGGGTTGGCGCCGATTGAAGTGTCGGTACGGACCTGTTTGGCGGCAGAGAAGGCATGTTGAAACAGGCGGCTCAGTTCTCTGCCGAGGGTGCCGGCATGGTCGGCGTCCTGGTAGGCGGATTTCAGTTGTCCTAGAATCTGGGGCTCTCCCAGGATCATGGAGTCCAGACCACAGGCCACCCGCAGTGCATGCCTTACCGCCGATCGATCCAGGTATCGATACAGAAAGGGCTGAAGATCTATCCTATCGAGCCGATGATAATCTCCCAGCCATCTCAGAATCTGATCGTCATGGCCAAGGGACTGCAGATTACAGTAGAGTTCGGTACGGTTGCATGTGGATAGGATCGCTGCTTCCGTAACCCCGATGACGTGAATCAGCCCTTGCAATGCCTTTTCTATCTGATCGCTGGGAAAAACAACCCTTTCGCGTACACCTACGGGTGCAGTAGTGTGGTTGATTCCCAAAGTATAAAGCGGCATGCGTATAATTTAGTGGTACACGGCTGAGAGTTTGTGAAAAAATCAAAATCGTAGCCAGATGCGTCCAGGGGAAGCCGCAGTAGATTTCGATTGTTTCACAAGCTTTGAGGCAAACATACAATTTTGATTCATGGGAAGCACGAATACAAGCGTATAAATATTGCCTAATATCTAGATCCTGCAAGTGATCGTGTTTACAGAGTGCAACCACTTGCAGGATCTAGGTAATATTATACAGGTGAGCGCCAAACCGGCGTAAAATATCATTATTGAATACTGAGAAAGACATGGTTATGCATCAACCTATGAGAATTCGCTACCTGTACCGGATCATGCTCGCGTTCATGTCCATCTTATTACCGCTGGGTTGTTCGTCGATGGATGTCAACCGTGTTACCGATAAGCCGGAAGCCGATTTGCGGGTCGCCAACGTATCCGAGCCGTCAAGTTCCGATGAAGCCGAGCTGCTTTATCAAGTACTAGCGGCGGAACTTGCAGGTCACTTGGGGGATATCGAGACGGCGGTAGAGCATTATAGCGCTGCAAGTAGACTGAGTGCTGATCCGCAGGTCGCAGAACGGGCCATGCGCATTGCATTATATGCCAAAGATGACCGCAATGCGCTGAAGGCGGCAAAGCGCTGGGTTGAGCTCGCCCCCGATAACCTGGATTCACGCCAAAGATTGGCTACACTTTACCTGCGTAATGCCCTGCCCGAGCAGGCGATTTCTCAGTTCGACTATGTCATCAATGCTGCACCGGGCAATAGTGCTAATCGGTTTCTTTTAATCGGGGTCACTTTGGCGCGGGAGAAAGACCAAAAAGCGGCCTTGGATGCGATGAGCCGTTTGGTCGAACGACATCAGGGAGATGCCCATGCCCATTTCGCACTAGCCAATCTTGCGATGGGAGCAAAGGAGTACCGTAGCGCAGTTGCTGCCAGCGATCGCGCATTGGAGATCGATCCCAAATTCTTCGAGGCTCAGGGAGTAAAGGCGCGGGCCTTCATGGCTCTGGGAGAAACCAATCAAGCGCTGCAAGCCATGAAGGCCGCCGTTACTAGTGTACCGGAGAGCTACGAGTTGCGGATGATCTATGGTCGAATGTTGGTGCAAGCCAAGCGTTATGATGCGGCTCGTAGTGAGTTTAATATCCTGCTCAAGAAGAAACCCGGTGATTCAGATCTGCTTTACACTCTAGGGTTACTTAACCTGCAAGAACAGCGGTACAGAGCTGCGGAAAGCAATTTTAAGGCGTTGCTGAAACTGGGGAAACATGCCGCAGAAGGTCATTACTACCTTGGTCGTGTGGCTGAGGAAAGGGGTAAGTACAATAAGGCGAAGCAATGGTATTTGAAGGTGAGTGAAGGGGATTACTATCTCGATGCTCAGGTCAGGATCGCCGATATGTATGCCAAACTTGGCAGTTTGAAAAAGGCGCGGGCGCATTTTGGCAAGGTGCGTAGCGAAATATCGGATGATGAGGCCTCCGTTAAACTCTATCTCGCCGAAGGTCAGTTACTGCGCGAGGCCTCGCTTTATCATGCTGGAATGCAAATATACAACCGAGCGCTTACGGAGCATCCAAGCAATGGCGATCTACTCTACGCCCGCGCCCTGATGGCCGAAAAAATCGATCGTATTGATTTGCTGGAGGCTGATCTGCGTGCCATCCTGGTACAGGATCCCGATAATGCCACGGCGCTCAATGCCTTGGGTTATACGCTGGCCGATCGGAATGAGCGAATCCAGGAGGCATTTCAATACATCGAAAGGGCGCTTGAAGTGCGACCCGATGACCCGACGGTCATGGATAGTATGGGTTGGGTGCATTTTCGCATGGGAAATTACACCTTGGCCGAACAATATCTGCGCCAAGCCTTTCAACTCCTAAAAGATGCCGAGATTACGGGTCACCTCAGTGAGATCATCTGGGAACAAGGAAAGAAATCAGAGGCCAGGGATATTTTGCGGCGGGCCTTGGAGAGAGACCCAAAACATGAATATTTACAGAAACTTCAGCAGCGCTTCTCTCAGTGATTCGCCTCTGTATTATTTTTTTGCTGGTCCTGCTTAGCGGATGTGCGACTACGCCGGAACCGCTTAGCTCAGTCGATGTGGATGTGCTGTGGGCCGGCCGACAGAGCGTATTAAGTCAGTTACAACACTGGAAAATGGAAGGTCGCATCGCTGTACAGCTCGACGAACAGGGCTGGCAGGCGGGTATGCATTGGCATCAGCAGAATGATCGATACCAGATGGACATGCTCGACCCCTTCGGACGCAAGGTTGCTAGACTTACCAAGGGATCGCAGGGTGTTGACCTGAGGCTGTCCAAGGGGGAATCCGCGCATGCAGCTAATGCAGAATCGTTAATGCAAAGGCTGCTCGGATATTCATTGCCGGTATCGGGATTGCGTTACTGGGTGCTGGGTATTCCAGACCCGCAAAATCGCATTCACCAAATTCGGCTGGGTGCGGCGGGGAGGCTTGTTCGGCTCGAGCAATCGGGATGGGAAGTGAGTTATCAGCGTTATCATCACCATAGCACTACGATCGATTTGCCTAGCAAGATGACCTTGATCAGCAAGGGGCTGAAGGTCAAGGTGGTGGTCAGCGAATGGGAATTGATGATGTATGATGGATGATCTGAGCTCCGGCGAAGGGTGGCCAGCGCCAGCGAAGCTGAACCTTATGCTGCATATCACTGGGCGACGTGCGGATGGATACCATCTGTTGCAGACGGTTTTCCAGCTGCTTGATTATGGGGATACCTTACGTTTTAAGGTCACCGAAGGTGGGCGTATTCGCCGCTGTAGCGTATTGCCGGAGGTTGCCGAGACCGATGATCTCACCATCCGGGCGGCAAGCTTATTACAAAGGCATGGTGGTATTCACCACGGTGTCGATATCTATCTGACCAAACGTTTGCCTCTGGGAGGCGGACTTGGTGGTGGAAGTTCCGACGCCGCAACGACCCTCGTGGCCTTAAACCAACTTTGGGGTTGTGGTTTGTCGATATCGGAGCTGGCGTCTTTGGGGCTGCGATTGGGCGCGGATGTGCCGGTATTCATTCATGGCCATAGCGCATGGGCTGAAGGCATTGGCGAACGATTGCAAGCAATTGAACTACCGCAGCGCTGGTATCTGGTCCTTAAACCTGCCATCGAGGTCTCTACCGCGAGTGTTTTTTCCACAACGGAATTGACACGAAACTGTTTGCCCATCACAATAAGCGACTTTTTTTCAGGCAGAGGAACGAATGTGTTCGAGCCTGTGGTACGGGCCCGTTACCCAGCAGTCGCTCAGGCCTTGGATTGGTTGAGCAGGCATTGTGCAGGACATTCCGATGGGGCCAAGTTGACAGGAACGGGTAGTTGTATATTTGCCTCGTTTAGATCCCGTAGCGTGGCGGAATCGCTGCTTACTGAGTTAGGCGAAGAGTGGCAGGGTTTTGTCGCTTCCGGGATGAATATCTCACCGCTATTGAGGCGCTTGCGGGCGGAGAAATCCATCCATGGCAATCAGCTGAAC
>JBDLIZ010000374.1:0-5787 GCA_039714615.1 Pseudomonadota bacterium
CAGACTTGTCCGCAGTAGGTTGGCTCATTCTCGGACAGCCTCCTAGGAGAATTGGGATGAGTAAGGTCCGGTGGTCCATCGTGGTGCGTGACGAGGTTGACAGAGCCTTGCGCTCCTATCTCGCTCGGCGGGGAACCAAGAAGGGCGACCTCTCGCGCTTCGTCGAAGAAGCGGTTCAGGCTCACCTGTTCGAGTTCATCACCTCGGAGTGGCAGCTTGCCGAGTTTCGTCGGGTGTCTCACTATCCGAAACTATGTCGATACCTCAAGCCTTTCGAAGCGGGAAATCTTGTTAATGGCTTGCGGAATCAGGCGATTGTTCTGGGTAATTTGCCGGAAGTGGACCTGTCTCCAGATCCCGATGACAATCCGGTGCCGGCCTCGGCCATTGCGGGTGAAGCAGAGTACATTATTACGGGTGACAAGCGTGACCTGCTCTCCTTAAGGCGCGGTACAAGGTATTCGAATTGTGACGGCGCGTGATTTCACAGACGTGCTCGATATTTCAATCGGAGACTGATTACGTCAGTCGAATCGCCGGGCACGGAAAATCAAACGAGTTTGACCCTATAGATCCTTCCTATTTATAAGACCCCTTGCCGTGGATGCGTTGTAGCCGATAATCAGACAGCATTTATCCATTGAGGACCTTACTCGACCCGATTCCCCACTGGGAGATACAGTTTGCGGGGTCTTTCGCGCCGGCCTCTAGAAAAGTGACCAGTGAACTCTCAACCACAATAATGCTGCCCACCGTCAACACCGGTGATGAAGGTAGGAATACGGTCATCTTCCCTTGTTCGTGTAATCTCGCCACTGCTAAAATCGGTTCTCATGGTTTTGGATGCAACACATGTTCTACAAACGGATAACTACCCCCAACCCGCAATGGAAGAAGAAGCGGAGAATGAAATCACGATTCAACTACGGCAAACAACTCACGCTGGGCCTGGGTCTTATTGCCTGCATGGTTCTGCCGGTTCAGGCCGAGGAACAGGTGCAGGTACTGCTGGTATTTGGCCATAAAGCACGCGCGCTGCACTGAATTAAAAACTAAATAGGGGGTGGAAGCATGTGCGGATATGGATTTGCAGGTTTCATCCTGATGGCTATCTTGGTTGCAACCGGTGGGGTCGCTTCCGGCTCCGGCGCGGACGGTGCGCTGGCCGTGGCCCTGGTGCGCCCTGCGACCCCGTCCTCCACTACCGGTTCTACCCTGGAGCCAAAGATCCGCTTCGATCTCAACCGGCTCAATGCCGATGGACTTCAGGGGTCGTCCAATGCTCTGCGCGCCCTGCATTACGAGTACTGCATTCCCGATCGGCCCGAAGCAATACAGGCGGTGGCCACCATCGATCCTACTCACGAGATCCAGTGGGGTGCCCCCGGCCGGGTGGGCTGTGGTCAGGGCGAGTTGCTTTGTCTCGGACATTCTCACCAGCCCGATTACCGTGCCATACTGCAACGCCTTGCGGCGCTTACTATCATTTCTGAAATTTACGAAAACTTTTTTGAATGAGGTACCCCATGAGCACAGCTGCGCATGGAATCACGGCGGTTGTATTACAGTTGGCCTCGATGGTTTTACATGGTTTTTCAAGGTGGCTCTCCCTTGGCTTGTTCTTTGCCGGACTGATGCATCCGTGCTTTGCACTGGAACCGGAACCCCGGCTCTGGAATCATCTTCCAATGGGAACGAATTTTGCCGGTGTTGGCTACGTCTATACCCAGGCCGATATTTTTATTGATCCTGTTATCCTGCTTGAAGATGTGGAACTGGAGTCGCAAACCTGGGCCGGGAAATATATCCGCAGTTTCGAATTGTTCGATAAATCGGCACGAATTGATGTTACACAAGCCTACAAGACAGCGGAGTGGACCGGGTTATTGGATGGCGTTTCTGCCTCAACCTCAAGAAGTGGTTGGTCAGATACATTCCTGCGCCTTGCGGTAAACTTGTACGGCGCTCCGCCATTGAGTGGTAAAGCGTATGCGGCTTACCGAGCTAAGGTGGCTATTGAAACTATCGTTGGAATGGGATTGGTGGTGCGACTGCCGACCGGGGAATACATGGAAGATAGACTAATTAATCTTGGCCAAAATCGGATTGCGTTTCGCCCTCAACTCGGTGTCATTCATAACCGGGGAAAGTGGTCAGCGGAAGTCACTGGTGAAGCCGCGTTCTATACGGACAATGATGAATTTTTCAATGGGAATACACTTGCGCAGGAGCCGCTTTATGTCATCCATGGCCACCTCAATTACACGTTTCGCCCGGGACTTTGGATGGGTGTGAGCTTTGGTTATGACTACGGCGGAGAAACTACTGTGAATGGCATAGACAAGGATGATCAACAGCAAGATATCGCCTGGGCGTTCAGCTTTGCATTTCCCTTAAGTCCACATGCGGGCATCAAGGTCGCTTATGTAGGTGCTCGTACACAAGAATCAGTCGGTCTTGATTCTGATTCTTTGCTTGCGAGTCTGTCCGTCTTATGGGGGATGTAAAAGCTGCTTTTAACTTTCAACGACAAGCGGATATGATCCCAAATGTGCCGACTTGCGTCAACGCTGGGCGAGTATCAATGACCCCTTTGCCTTTTTCGGTATTCCCGAGATGACTGACCCGTCCAGGACTTGAACGCCCTGGCAAAGCTGGTCGGATTGGTGAATCCGAGCGATGTGGCGATCTTCGCAATGGGCTTGTCGGAATGAACCAGATCTTCGGCAGCGCGGTGTTTCTTCAATTCGACCAACTCCGCGGACCACGTGGTCATCCTGGTGAGAGGTCCAGGCTCGCGCCAAGGTATCAGAAGTAAAGATGTAAGGATAAGTCGCCGGTTGTGAAGGCGTTGCCGAATTCGCGTTTGCGAGATACTTTGAATCGTAAGGCGCTTTGCTTGGCAAGGTTGATTTGCTGGCTGAGCCCAAGCTCGTAACTGGGCTTGCTGGCACCTATAAAAAAATGCTGGGTCTCCGCAAAGAGGTGGATCCGCCACCGCTTCGAAATGTCGTCAACCACTCCGATGCGAGGTCCGATACCCGCTGCGACTTTATCGTTAAAACGACTGCTTAGTTGAACCGAACCTTTGGCCAGTGCGTAACTCAGCGTTCCTCCTAATAGTTCGTAGCTCAGTCCGGCACCGGTGCTCAAATCACCAACGAGCGCTCTATCCTCCTTCCCAAAACGTTTACGCACCAGGCTTGCATTGGCTTGCCATGAGTAGGGCTTTAATATGCGGTTGCGCGGCGATAATGATACAACGTCGATGAAATCAAGCTGTTGAAGGTCCAGTTTTTTCCGGTTCCTATAATAGCGCAAGTTAACATCAAGAAACTCAATTTGTGCGCCTCGGGTATAGCCGCCTTCCGGGTCGAGTAGGTCATGATAAGCTGGCCGAAGTTCGAACTGTGCGAATGCCCCTAACGAGGTTTCGTAACCGTAGCCGATCCCAACCCGTGCACTTCTATGCCCCTGATCTGGACGGACCTCAGGCATGGGAATTCGCGGCGTTTGATCTGCAACCTTGAGTTGGCTTCTTGCCTTTAGCAGAGTAAAGGAATCGTCGCCACTACGATTTTCTTTCTGCGACGCTGAGATTTGCTGGTAAGCGGCGTAATCCAGTGCGAGTTCAAGGACCCGTGCTTGATTCACGGGGTCGAGTCGCTGCAAAGAGGCTGCTTGCGGTTTGAGTTTGCCTTCTGCAAGACGTCTTGCCATGTCCTGTTGACTCCCGGTCATATCCCTCAAACGTTGCCGTAAAATCATGTTGCGCGCTGGACGAAACCTGATCTCCTCTAGAAGATCATCGTCTTTGGTCACTTTTCGGATTGTGTCCGCGGGGATGACCCACCAGCGTAATTTATCCGTAAGATTCAATCCCGGTCGGGCTACCTCCAATAGTGATAGTAAGTGATACGAGCAATTTTCGTCTAGAAAATAATAGTCGAAATAAGCCTGTTGCATTTCCCATGCGTGCATGAGAAAGCGCTCGATTTCTTCCGGTGTGAGGTTAAGCCGGTATTCCCAAATATCTCGGTTTTCAATCTCGCTGTATTCCTTGACTTTGACATAGTATGGGGCTATAGAGAACCTGCCTTGGTATCCGCCAAAGAGTCCCTTATAGCCAAAAATTATCCCGCGTTCCTGGTCAGTCATGGCTGCAAAGTTCAGCGCATAGGCAAGCAAGCGGGTATTTTCATCCTGGTCTTTTGCATCCACGCGCAGCAGCGTATGTCCAAACATAGATGCTGGGTTGTTAAGATAGGCCGAGGGGAAAACGAGTGTCAGTTGCTGCGCGTTCAATCCCTTGGACCAGGCCTGGAATCCAGCACAAGGTTGTTCAGCCAAGCGCTGTGAATCGATAGCCAATTCGCGTTTTAACCAGTGGTAGCGTGCGATAAACACACACTGCGGATGTCGGTCAGCGTTTGCATCATCCACGCTAGAGAAGAAGCTCGCTAGCGTGGCTTCTAATTCCGCTGTTGGATCATGTTTGCCGTCAGGGGCATTGAAAAACGACGGCGCGTCAACAAGGCTCTTTACCCCGGAGGAGAAAATGCGAGGTCTATAATGTAACAAAGCGCTCCATTCAGAGCGCTCTGCTAGATTTTTTTGTTGGGCGAGCTGTTGCAGTTTCTGCAAATAGAGGGCATCGTCTCCGTGGGAGAGCGATGGCAGGGCCAACAAAATAAGGCAGGTGACTAGGTGACGACGCATCTCCTATATGTCGCGGCTATACCCATGACGGATGAGTTTTCAGGGTACATAGCACGTCACCTTTGTCACATAGCCGCGTTAGAACACGAAAACCATAGAAAAAGCTATGCCCTAGGTATTCTGCCTTGCTTTGTGACAATTCCGATGCACTCTGAGCACCCGAAAACCCATCCATCATGGATGGTTAGGAAGGGCCGCCAGCCATGCGGCCTCGCCGCGACTCGCCGGGATCGATCATGCCTCACACAAACGCCAAACTTACGCTCTCTTGCACTGGACAAGCGTAAGGAAATCTTGCTGCGGCTAGTTTAAGACCGCAGATCTGGGTGCGCAGTCAATTCCTTATTTAGCTTAACGAGCATTTCCTCGGGGGAGGTGTTAGCAGAGCTGAATAAGACCGAAAATTTCTCTTTGGTGAGCCCAAAAAAGCTTGGTTGCTGAGCCTGCGGAATATCCATCAGGGTAGCCAGTGAGGCCAGGTGTTCTCCTCCACCTAAGGCCATATCCTCTCTTATGCGATCGAAATTTTGGTCGGTGAATAGGCTCACTTTCTCAGCCTTGTCGGAATCCGAATCCGACCTGGGACTGGTACTGGAGGTGAAATCAGTCGTGGCCTCACTCGTGTTTTGGACGGTCTCCGTTGTAGTGTTGATGAATGCACAGGACGATAAAGCCATAGCGAGACCTGTGGACCACATTAGTGTGATGGCGAAAGATGTGAGCTTGCGCATTAGTGAGCCCTCCTGCAATACGCTGTTTATTGAACAAGATATAGTACCTAGATCCTGCAAGTGATCGCACTCATATAGCACAAGCTCTTGATCCATATAGCGATATTTGCTCCCTCGATTCCACTCGGTCTCAAATTCACTCAACGAATCAACATGTTACACTCTATAAGCACGATCGCTTGCAGGATCTAGGTAGTATACCCGTGGCGGTATGTTCAGTATAGATTCTTTGTTTGTAACATTAAAGCAGCTAGAGCAAAATAGTGATTATGCCCATGACGAATAGCCCTATGCCCACATTTAGCAAAACCATTCCTTCCGTGATTCTACTGGGCCT
>JBDLIZ010000375.1:0-5785 GCA_039714615.1 Pseudomonadota bacterium
AATCAAGGAAAAATCAAGGGACACAATACCTATTTTTCCTTTCTTTTCCGGCCAGGCTTCTTGGGTATCAAATCGTGGCCGATCCGTTGGGATACTCGCTGCATAAAACACTCATCGCCCAACGGGCGGCCCGTGCGTTCATCCCGAAAAAAACCGCCTGTCGACGGTTCCAGGGTGTAAAAACAAAAGGTTTACCTACTCACCAACCTCCCGAAGGAATCTCTGTACCAATTCCTCCGACACATACAATCCGCTTTCTTGCAGGAGGCTGATAATTGGTGCCGCCCGATCGATTCGTCCTACAGTCTTGGCGCGACCCACAACGCCAATCGTTCCAATGACCTTAAGACCCATTGCCTGAGCACACCGTCGTGCTTCCAGGTCATCGATGACCACTCTATCCGCACCATGTCGCTGAGCATTGGCGATGACCTGAGTTTCCCCAGCACCCAAGTCCCAGCTGAGGATCTCGGGAGCTCCAGTTTCATCATCAACAACACGATACCGCGAGTTTTCCGCAATCACTTGAAGGATTGAGGTTCCATCGTGCTTGGCTCCGACCTCGTTGGTAACCGCCTGTGGTACGGCGACGACATCCGCCAGTGCGCCGAGCAGATCCAGGTTTTCCGTCTTCCCAAGTAGGATCAGTGGCGAAGCGTTTACGACCCAGCGCTTAGTCACTATGGATTTCTTCCGCCAACTCCTCGGCGGACACTTGGCAGGCAGGTACCTTGCGGCGATACAACTCGTCGAGGAAGTCTGCGCGCGTCAGCTCGGCAAGTTCGGCGGCCTTGCCCTGAGACACAATCCCTTGGGCATACCATTGCACCGCAGCGGCGATACGCATCTCGCGTGCGAATTCATTCGGTGCCAAACGCAATGCACCGAAGGCGGAAGGTTCAAAGTTAAAACTGATTGTCGTCATCGTCTACCTCGGACTCGCATTAAAGGGCACGGCTTATAGCGTTTGTTCGTGGACCACACGCTGCACAGTGCTAACACCGATCCCTAACTCAAGCGATCTTTTTAATGCCTTTACTTTGCCGACGGGCGGCACGAATCTTTTTCTCTACCATCGCCGGTATCCGCGGCCTGCCCAGTTTCGTTCCCTGTGCTTTGGCCCGTTCCAGGCCAGCCTTCACACATTCGCAGATCATGGAGCGCTCGAACTCAGCAAACACCCCGCGCATTTGAAACATCGCCTTGCCGGCCGGTGTCGTGGTGTCGATCCCTTACTGATGCAAGTATAAATCGATATTCTTGGCATCGAGATCCGACAGCAGGCCAACGAGTTGTTGCAGCGAGCGACCGAGTCGGTCGACGGACCAAGCCATCACCAAGTCGACCTCACGCCTTGCCGTGAACGTTGACAAGCTAACTGAACTCGCATACTTACATTGATAGAGCACCAGTGTTATAACGCCTTGGGGTTTTATCCCCGGTGGGCCTCGTAATAGCTCCGTAAAATTGCATTTATGCGTGTCTGGTATCCGGGGCCTTGATCTTTAAGCCATTCCAGAATGTCATGATCTATACGCACAGTAATACGATCCTTGTTTTCAGGTATCTGTAATTCCGCTTTAGCCCAAAAACTTTCATCCAGTTCGGGAATATCGGAATAATCAATGTCCTTGTCCTTGATCGCGGCAATTTCAGCCAAGCGTTTCTTGGATATGGTCATAGTACACCTTCCTTTCTTTCCTGTTTGCTCTCCGGGCTGATATGAGCCGTGTTTTTCCGTTCCTGTCGGCGTGAACAACTGCAACAATAACAGCCATATCCGGTGAACCAATCCTGATTTCCCGCAATTCTCCGTAGTCGGAACGATCATCAGCAACCGTATAGACAAGGCCATCAAAAATATGTTTGGCTTCGTCGAAGCTGATACCGTGTTTTTCACGGTTCGCTGCGTCCTTGTCACTGTCCCACTCGAAGTCCATATAATGTACATACACTATGTATGCGCATGTATCAACAAAAATAACCAAAAGAGGAGGGCATAGCAACGGTCATCGACAATCATAACCCGGATATTTCACCTAGGAAGTTCCGAATCGAAGATGGGATACTAAGCTCGGTTTGTTTATACACTAATCAGTCTGGCGCATAGTTTTTGCCGCTGCAACCATATTGGTCAGGGCGGGGATCACTTCTTTCCAGTTACGGGTTTTCAAACCACAGTCAGGGTTTATCCACAGGCGTTCGGCTGGGATACGCCGCGCCGCTTTGCGCATCAACTTCACGATCTGCTCCTGGCTCGGGATGTTCGGTGAGTGGATGTCGTAAACACCAGGGCCGATTTCGTTCGGATACTTGAAGTTGTTGAACGCATTCAGCAGTTCCATATCGGAGCGCGAAGTTTCGATAGTGATGACATCGGCGTCCATGTCGGCAATGGATTCGATGATATCGTTGAATTCCGAATAGCACATATGGGTGTGGATCTGGGTCCCATCGGTGACGCCATTGGCGGTGATACGGAACGACTCCACTGCCCAATTCAAGCTCTCTTGCCATTGTGATTTTCGCAGCGGCAAGCCTTCACGCAATGCCGCCTCATCGATCTGGATGATATTCACGCCTGCATTTTCGAGATCCAGCACTTCGTCTCGGATTGCCAGTGCCAACTGGTAGCAGGTGGTGGAGCGCGGCTGGTCATCACGCACAAAAGACCAGTTCAAAAGGGTTACCGGGCCCGTCAACATGCCCTTCATCGGTTTATCGGTGAGCGACTGTGCGTATTTGATCCACTCCACAGTCATTGCTTTTGGCCGGCTGATGTCGCCGAACAGAATGGGCGGTTTGACACAACGCGAGCCGTAGGATTGCACCCAACCAAACTGGCTGAAGGCATAACCTTCGAGCTGTTCACCGAAGTATTCCACCATGTCGTTGCGCTCGGCCTCGCCATGTACCAGCACGTCTAACCCTAGGGCCTCCTGCTCGCGCACAGCACGCTCGATCTCTGTGCGCATCAGCGTGACATAGTGGGTTGCATCCAGTTCGCCGGTGCGCAACCTAAGTCGAGCCTGACGTATTTCGGCGGTTTGTGGGAATGAGCCAATGGTAGTTGTCGGATAGGTTGGTAGCTTAAGCCGGCTGGCCTGCTGTTCGGCACGCGCCGCATAGGGGCTGTGGCGTTTGCCAAATTCCGCGGTGATGTTGGCGACAGTCTCTTTAACCGTTGGGTTGTTTACGCGAGTCGATTCCCGGCGACTTTGCAGGGCATTGGCGTTATCCGCCAGTTCATCTGCGACGGAGTCCCGGCCCTCGTTCAACGCCTGGGTAAGAACAGATAGTTCTTCCAGTTTTTGCCGGGCGAATGCCAGCCAGGACTTGATCTCGGCATCCAGCTTGGCTTCACTTTCCAGGTCCACCGGGACATGTAGCAGTGAACATGAGGGTGCAAGCCACAGGCGGTCCTGCAGTTTGGCGTGGATGGGCGCTAGCCAACCCAATGTTGCATTGAGATCGGTTTTCCAGATGTTGCGGCCATTGATAACGCCCAGTGACAGCACTTGGTGCACCGCCAGCCGGTCGATCAGTGGGTTGACTTCATCGTGCGCATTGATCCCGTCGAGGTGGATGCCGCTTACCGGCAGCTTACCGGCCAGCGGCAGGTTTTCCTGCAGTTGACCGAAGTAGGTGGCTAGCAGGAGCTTGACGTTGCCGCTCTTCAATTGCTGGTAAGCGAGCTTGAACGCGTGTCGCCAGTCGGCATTCAGTTCTGTGACCAGAATGGGTTCGTCGATTTGTACCCATTCCACGCCTTGATCGGCCAGCTTGTTTAACAGTTCGACATACATTGGCAGCAGACGCGCTAGCAGATCAAGGCGATTTGATCCGTCTTTCGACTTGCCCAGCCACAGGTAGGTCAGCGGACCGATGATGACCGGCTTGGCATTGATACCCTGTTGTCTGGTTTCGTCAAGCTGGTCCAGCAGACGAGCCGGATTGAGTGAGAATTCGGTGGCGGCCGTGAACTCAGGGACGATGTAGTGGTAATTGGTGTCGAACCACTTGGTCATCTCAGCGGCTGTTACACCGTTGCCGGCGGTATCGCGTGCGGAACGACCGCGGGCAACGCGGAAATAGCTATCCAAATCAGTGCCGGACAGGTTGCTGACTCGCGGTGGGATATTGCCCAGGGTAAAACTCATGTCAAGCACCTGGTCGTAGAAAGAAAAATCGCCGACCGGCACGAAATCCAGATCAGACTGACGCTGCCAGTGGCGTTGACGCAAGTCCGCCCCCAGTGTTGTTAATGCTTGTTCAGTGGATTGGCCCTTCCAAAATGACTCCAGGCCGAATTTCAGTTCGCGCTTGGTACCGATACGGGGAAATCCCAGGTTGTGTGCTGTGACCATGATATGACGCCTCTATTTCGATGGGGACATGTTCAGACCTCCTGATCCCACACTCAATAATCAATGGGTTAAGAAATGATCCAGGAATTAAACTTGAGACCAATTTTATGTAGGTTGGCGCTGAGGAACGAAGCCCAACACGCAACTTCCTAAAAACGTTGGGCTTCGTTCCTCAGCACCAACCTACACTATTCAGATTGGTATCAAGGTATTATCCGTGAGTTCAGGATATCTGATGTTAGTGATCGCGCCACATGAATAATAATGGTAAATTCTCATTATTTAATGATCATTATTCATGCATTAAGTCGATGATAGAGCGCAACCACTTAGCAATCCTTCGCGAGATTGAACGTCAAGGCTCGCTGACGGCAGCGGCGCAAGCCCTGTGTCTTACCCAATCGGCACTGAGTCATGCCATCAACAAGCTGGAGCAGCAGATGGGCACTGAGGTATGGGTCAAGGAGGGGCGCAATCTGCGGTTCACACCGGCAGGGAACTACCTGTTGTCACTGGCCAATCGTTTGTTACCGCAGTTGGAACACGCCGAAGAGGTGATGAAGCAGATCGCGAGCGGACAGCGTGGGGTATTGCGAATCGGCATCGAGTGCCACCCTTGCTATGAATGGCTGCTCAATATTGTGGCGCCGTACCTGCAGCAATGGCCCGATGTTGATGTGGATGTAAAGCAGCAGTTCCAGTTTGGCGGCATCGGTGCGCTGTTCAATCACGATATCGATGTGCTGGTGACCCCTGATCCGCTACATAAACCCGGTCTGGTGTTTGTTCCAGTATTCGATTACGAACAGGTGTTGGTGGTCGGGAAAGGGCATGTACTGGCTGATCTTCCGTATGTCGAACCTGAGCAAGTTGCGGAACAAACACTGATCACCTATCCCGTCGAAACGGACCGGCTTGATGTTTACAGCCTGTTTCTACTACCCGCCAACTGCAGTCCGAAGAAACGTAAAACCATCGAAACCACGGATATCCTCCTGCAAATGGTCGCCGCAGGCCGGGGGGTGGCGGCGCTACCTCGATGGTTGGTTGAGGAGTACGCCACCAAGCTGTCGATACAAGCGGTTCGATTGGGGAAAAAAGGCATCGCAAAACAGATTTTCCTCGGTGTTCGAAATCGTGATGCCGATACCGACTACCTTGCCTCGTTCTTGGAAATGGCTCGTCAGGCCGAGGGGTAAGGACCCGCTTCGGCAACCCAATGCATGCTTGACCGGGCCGAGGAGAAGCTACAGGATACGGCGAGTATCAACCTGCCGCAATTGGTGGCCTAAATGAGGGTTGGGCTTAGGAATGCTACTGAAATAACTTCCCCATCTAGCTTGCCTTATCGCCCGTCTTCGGCGTTACGACAACAGTTACATAGCGAGGCTATGCGCCTGTTGCCGTGCCTTGAATAC
>JBDLIZ010000376.1:0-5780 GCA_039714615.1 Pseudomonadota bacterium
GACAACTGTGGGCCGCACCATGCTGCTTTTAACTGAACCTACAGGTAAGTCAAAGCGGTATTGTTCCGAGATACACACACCCTTTACGGATAGACATGCCGAACAATCGTCCGCACTGGTTGTCAGTCCATATTACGCGATCAATAGATAAGGGTTATGACGATCATCTCCAAACTCGTCGCCCATCGAGGTGACATGCGCTACTACCCCGAAAATACTCTCCCTGCGCTGCAATGCGCCATTGATGCGGGCGCTCAACATATCGAGTTCGATATCCAGTATTCCCGTGATCTTGTCCCAATGTTGATTCACGACTTTACCCTTGAGCGCACCACGGGCCGGGCCGGCACAACTGGAGAATTTCTGGCCGCCGAGCTCGAACAAATTCCCGTCCTTCCAGCCGAACAATCCCTCCATAACAATGACGGGATAGTCATTCCTACCCTCTCTAAGGCCATTGAACTACTCAACCAACATCCCCAAACGGCGAGTTTTGTCGAACTCAAACGCCACAGCATGGAACAGTTCGGCATGCAGGAATGCGTCGATCGCGTGATCGCTGCCTTGGCCTCAGCATGCTTCAAATGGACCTTGATATCCTTTAACCAGGATGCCCTGAACTACGCAAAACGTCATTATGGACTACCCATCGGCTGGGTCTTACGCCACTATGACGATCAATCCCGAAACACCGCGTGCAAACTCAGGCCTGAGTTTATTTTTTGCAACTACACCAAGCTGCAACTGGATCGAAACCCTTTATGGCCAGGTCCCTGGCGTTGGGTTGTATACGATTTGCAAGACCCAAAACTGGCCGTTTCCCTTATTAATCATGGTGTAGATATGATCGAGACCTGCTGTATCTCGGATATGCTTAGAACTCGGTTTTTCAGTGCAGTCAATACCACCAACAACAACGGCGTCCAGGAGACAGCGCCCAGGCAACCTCCCCAGGGTCGATGAACAGGCCAGCAACCATGACAACGAGTCGCTTCGATATCGTCGTCATCGGCGCGGGCATACACGGCACCGGCATCGCCCAGGCGGCTACCGCGGCAGGTTACTCGGTACGGGTACTGGAACAATACCCCCAGCTGGCCAGGGGCACTTCATCGCGTTCCAGCAAACTGATCCACGGCGGATTGAGATATCTTGAAACAGGGCAGTTTCACTTGGTGATGGAATGCCTCAGAGAACGCCAAATCCTGCTGCACAACGCACCACAACTGGTGCGGTTGAGACCCTTTTTCATCCCGGTGTATGACTGGAGCAAACACCAGCCCTGGATACTGAGAACCGGCCTTTCGCTTTATGCCCTGCTCGGCGGTCTGGGACCGCAGATGAGATTCAAGACCCTTGATCACCGGCAATGGCAACACCTGGAGGGTCTGCGCACCAAGAATCTGAGGGTAGTCTTTCAATACTATGATGCCCAGACCGATGATCGCGCATTGACCCATGCCGTGATGCACTCAGCCACCCGGATGGGGGCGGAACTCATTCTCGGCGCTACAGTGACGCGCATCGAATTGGGCGATACCGGCGGTATTGTCCAGTTCAGCCAGGCGGGGCAAATATCGGAATGTCATGCCAAGGTGATCGTCAATGCCGCTGGTCCCTGGGCAAACGACGTCTTGCAACGGGTGTCACCTCGCCAAAGCCCCTACCCTTATGATCTCGTCCAGGGGACTCACATCATCGTTCCCGGTCGCTTACATACCGGGATTTATTATGTCGAAGCCCCTCAAGACGGGCGAGCGGTGTTTATTATGCCCTGGGGCGAGAACACCCTGGTAGGCACCACCGAACGAATATACACCGGCGCCCCGGATGCTATCAAACCCTCCAATACCGAGATTGAGTATCTACTGGAGGTGGTGCGCCACTATTTCCCCCAGAAGACATATGAGCGTAACAATATCATCCATGTCTTCGCGGGTGCACGCGTCTTACCCAAAGGGCGCAACGCTGCCTCAGCGCGCCTGAGGGAGATCTCCCTGATCACCGACCGTGAATTGCGGCCCCGGCTCATCAGCATCATAGGGGGTAAACTCACAGCCTATAGGGCCACTGCGCAAAAAGTCATGAACAAGATTGCCTCTAGCCTTCCCCCAAGAACCCCTATTGCGAACACGAAGTACATCCCCTTGGTCCCGGTAGAGCACTGCTCAAAAGTTCAGCAGCCTGCGATACAAAGGGAAATCCCCTACGCAAACAACTGACCCCATCCTATCAGCCCCTAACCGACAGCGAACGGGTACGTGTCAATAGGCTCTAACCCGGTTTTTCTATCTTCTCCTGTTCCTTTGCGATTTCCTCTCGCACCTTGGCCATATCGATCTCCTTGGTCTTGGCGAGCAGGTCTTCGAGTTGAGAGGCACCCAACATACCTGCTTGCGAGTAAAGTACAATCTGATCTCGCAGGATCATGATGGTTGGGATTGAACGAACCTGAAAGGCGGCAGCCAATTCCTGTTGTTCTTCGGTATTGACCTTGCCGAATGCAATATCGGTGTGGTTCTCGGAGGCTGATTCGAAGATCGGGGCAAAGGAGCGGCACGGTCCGCACCATTGCGCCCAGAAATCGACAATGACGATCTCATGGTTGGTGACGGTCTCGTCAAAGTTATCCTTAGTCAGTTGTATCGTAGCCATAAAATATACCTGATTTATATCAACTCGCTGCCGTTGGTTATGCAATATTAAGGGGCGCACAGTACAGAATTGATGTGACAATTACAAATTCTTTGACGCTATTGAAACGCAATGCGGAATCGCACCCAAACGCTTTACTATGAAGCAGCATCCGCCTCCGGGTCCTGCACGGCCTCAAGTCCCCAACGCGGCATGAGCTGCTGATCGATATCCAGGTGGTCCAGGATTCGGGCAACGACGAAATCGACCAGGTCGGAGACACCTTTAGGTCTATGGTAAAATCCGGGGCAAGCCGGCATGATGATGGCCCCCATGCGAGCAAGCCTGAGCATATGCTCCAAGTGTATTTCGGAAAGCGGCATTTCTCTGACTACGGCAATAAGCCTTCTACGCTCCTTCAAGATCACATCGGCCGCACGTTCCAGCAGGGTACGGCTTATCCCGCTGGCCACGGAAGACAGCGTCCCCGTGGTACAGGGGCAGATCACCATGGCATCCGGAACGCCGGATCCACTGGCCACCGGTGCGGTCCATTGATCGCGGTCCAGCACCGATATCTGCCCAGGCGCGGCCGCCAAGCGTTCTGTCAGCGCCTGCTGAATTCGGGAGGGCCGCCCCCCTAGTTTCAAATCGGTTTCCATACCGATTACGATCTGTCCCGGTTTGGAAATCATGAGATAGACCTTTACCTGAGCCTCGACCAGACATTCCAGCAGCCGCAGGGCATAAGGGGCACCGGACGCCCCCGTGATGGCCAGACCAAGGGTTGTGACTTGACGGAGCATGCCCTATCCCCGTTCCCTAAGTGCCTGATCCAACCCCATGTGCAAGCCTCCGAATCCCCCATTGCTCATGATCAATACATGGTCCCCCTCGGCGAGTTCTGATACCAGACGCTGAATAATAGTATCGACAGAGTCTATGACTACAGCCTTGTCAGCCAGGGCATCGACCGCGCAGGTCAGCGACCAACCCAAATCAGGCGGGCGATAGATAATGACACGGTCGGCTACCGTAAGCGAATCGGCCAGCAATCCTTTATGTACTCCTTGACGCATGGTATTCGAACGCGGCTCCAATACCGCAAAAATCCTCGCCTGCCCCACCCGAGCGCGTAGGCCCGCGAGCGTTGTCTTGATCGCGGTGGGATGATGGGCAAAATCATCATAGAGTGTTATCCCGTCATACTGGCCCCACACCTCCATGCGCCGCTTAACGCCTTTAAAGGCCGCCAGGGCCTCGATGGCTTGTGCCGCAGCAACCCCAACGTGGCAAGCCGCAGCAACGGCGGCCAATGCATTGGCCACATTATGATTGCCCAGCTGATTCCATTTCACCTCGCCCAAAGACTTCTGCCCGCGCATGAGCTCGAAGCTCGAACCATCCTCATTTAACAATCGGGCACTCCAATCGACGCCGTTATTCGCCAAGGCAAAACCCTGACGCGGGGTCCAACAACCCATGGATAACACCTCGTCCAGGTGGGTATCGCCGGCGTTATTAATAACCAGGCCCTCTCCCGGGACGATGCGCAACAAATGATGGAATTGGTGCTTGATCGCAGCAAGATCGTCGAAGATATCGGCATGATCGAACTCCAGATTATTGAGCACCAAGGTGCGCGGACGGTAGTGGACAAACTTTGAACGTTTGTCAAAGAACGCCGTATCGTACTCATCGGCCTCCACCACGAAATAAGGGGCCTTACCCAGGCGTGCCGAAAGGCCGAAATCCCGTGGTACACCACCGATCAGAAAACCCGGCTCTAAGCCGGCGTACTCCAACAGCCACGCCAGCAGGCTTGCGGTGCTGGTCTTGCCATGGGTGCCCGCAACCGCCAACACCCAACGATCCTTGAGCACATGATTTTTCAACCACTCGGGCCCAGAGACGTAGGGAAGATCATGATTGAGCAGGTATTCGATAGCAGGATTGCCGCGAGACATGACATTACCCACCACCACACAGTCTGGAGGGGGTTGCAGATGTTCGGGATGGTAACCCTGAGAAAGACTGATCCCGCTGGCTTGCAGTTGGGTGCTCATGGGCGGATAAACATGTTCATCCGAGCCGCTCACACGATGGCCGGCCTGCTGAGCCAGTTGCGCGATTCCACCCATGAAGGTGCCGCAGATACCGAGAATATGGATGTGCATGAGAGTATTGAACGAGGGTTGCGCTATACCCATGACGGGTGAGTTTTCAGGGATACAGAGTGCGTCGAGTTTGTCGTAGAGCAAGGCGAAACACGTAAGTCATAGTTTTTACTATGGCTTTCGTGTTCCAACACCGCACTACGGCAAAGGCGGCGTGCTAGGTAACCGGAAAACTCATTCGACATGGGTATGCATTAAACCGGGCGGCGGTAATACCGTATTAATGACCATGGAGGTCAGTATGACATAACCCAAGGCGACCAATAGGCCGGTCAATATACCGCTGGAAAGCGCGTGCCTGAAGACATGGCCATAAACCACCACCAACCAGGCCAGGATCAATGTGTAAGTGCGCAGCGTAAATCCATCCACCGTGCTCGCTTTCGCAGCACCCTGCCCGGCGATAGAATACACCAATGGCATGGAAAGCAGCCCAAAAATAACTCCGGTACCCGCAAGGGCGATCAAGGTTTGAGTGTATCGCTCTCGGTGGCCGGCGATCTGTAAGACCGCCCGGGTAAAGACGATCAGCAAGGTGAGTTCAAGAAACGCTTGCAATAGCCCCATAGGCAAACCATACAGGGGCAGCGCCAGCAATATACCAACCAATAGATAGCTCAACAACGTCGCTCTAAGCAAACCGTCGGAAGTTGGAAGGTCTTGGGGCTTGGAATTAAATAAGCACAAACTTACAAAGGGTTTAATCAGTGCATACACAATGGCCTCCCCAGATTGATCGAACCGGATATACATCGAGGGAGCTTAGACATGGCTCGAGTGTTCTATCAATGTAAGTGTGCGAGTTCAGTTAGCTTGTCAACGTTCACGGCAAGGCGCGCCTCGCAGATAATGGCCATTCCCTTGTCAAGAGGCGCAACGCCGTCCGTGGGCGTTGACAAGCTAACCCGAAGGGCGTCCCTGTGGTGTCCCGCCGCGGCGTTGCAGTGCTCGACAAGGTGATAGACATTG
>JBDLIZ010000377.1:0-5777 GCA_039714615.1 Pseudomonadota bacterium
GAACGTAATCGGGCGATTATTGAGACCTATGCCACCGGGCGGTATTCGTACCAAGAGATCGGCGCGTTTTTTGATCTGCATTTCACAACGGTGGGCAAGCTTGTTCGACAAGCTAGAAAGTGAATAAGCCTTGAGATCAACAGCAGTCTAAAAGATAAACCTGACCCTGCTGTTTTGTGACCCTGCTGTTTTGACCCTCGTGATACTCGCATCTTGTGGAAAGATCGATAGGCAAACCATCGCTCAGGCGTTAGCGTATACAACTCACAGTAATATTCAATGCTGGGAGTAAGAAAATATTCCCTATACTCTGCGCAAGCAGCGACGCGTTTTTTTAGTGATACGGGAGACCAAAAACCGGGAAATTTAGAATGCCTATAAGCCCATGATTTCGACAGCTAGGAGCCTGTCGGACTTAGGCGATCGTAGCGAGGGAAAGACGGTTTGAGACGGATTTGTCGATCGTTTGAGGCGAATAGCGGTGGCTATTTAACGAAAAGGATCGGGAGATCTGTCCAAATCCGACTTTTCCGCAGTAGATCAGTCCTAAGTCCGACAGGCTCCTAAGTATACACTTTCACCTGCGGACCCCGTTATCCGTCGGACTAACCCGGTCTCTCGTCGAAAAAAATTGAAGAAGCAAAAAAAGATCTGTCCTTGCCACCCTTGCTTGACTCCGTCACCCCTGCCGATCACCCTCGACACACCGCCCGAAAGCTGCGCTCATCAGGCCGTCAGTGCAACCTGTACTTTAGACTCCCGGACGCCTGCTACACACACCGCGACACAGCCGGGATAACTCAGAAAAAAACAATTAAATTCAAATTATTTACTGATGTTGACAGCTCTTGTGCTTGTCATTATAAAGGTTGTTGGTCCGTAGCCGACCAAAGCTAAGTACGACATCTTAAACTGTAATATGTGAAGGAGAGTTAGATGAAAAAAGTCGTTATACCAGCAGCGCTGGCCATCCTAGGGATGGCCGGGTATGCTCAGGCGGGCAACGGTCCGGGGTGTGGCTGGGGAGCCACTGTGTGGAAAGGGCAATCCGGATTTTTCGCACACACCTCTGCGGCAACCACCAACGGCACGACCTACAACCAATTGTTCGGGCTCACCTCCGGCACCGCTGGCTGTGATCCGCAATCCGTCGTATCCAACGAGTTTCAACGGGAAATCTTTGTAAGCTCCAACATGGACAACCTGTCCCGGGAAATGGCCCGTGGAGGCGGTGATCACCTGGATGTGCTCGCATCGCTCATGCAAATTCAGGAGCAGGACAAGGCCAAGTTCTACAGCCTGACACAGGCCGAGCTTCCGCGCTTGATGAATGCTGCCGACAAAGGCACATCAAATGTGCTGGCCGCCCTGGATGACGTAATGCTGACTGATCCGATATTGGCCAAATACGCACGCTAGACCAACCGGATTTACGGTTCGGCAAATCATAGGTGATGATATTCACGGAGATTGAAGCAATGAAAAAAAGTTTGATTATGATGTCCCTGACCGCGGCTATCGGCTTCGGCGCCCAGCCAGCACTGGCCGGGGATGCAGGTGCCGGTTGCGGCTTAGGGAAAGTGGTTATGGAAGGCAAGTCCGGCAAGGGCGCAAATATTGCCGCTGGCATCCTCAATGTGTTTCCTATTGCCAACACCTTTTTCATGACCACCGCCGCGGCAACCGGTGACGAGATCCTGGGTTGCGATACCTCGACGACCGTCATGAATGAAGCGAACAAGAAGGCATTTGTTGCCAATAACATGGACAACCTGTCCCGCGATATGGCCCAGGGCAGCGGCGTTCATCTGGAAGCTCTCGCCGATGTGATGGGTGTCGCTGAAGAGGACAAAGACGCCTTCTACAGCATGACCCAGGACGAGTACGTAGCGTTTTCGGCATCTGACAGCGCCAGCGCCGATGATGTTCTGGCAAATCTGAACACCGCGATGCTTGCCTATCCCGAACTGGCAAAATACACCCGGTAAGCGGTGTTCCCGTGACTGTGGTATGCCACGGTCGCGGGGTTCGTTTGATGTCCGGCTCGATACCAACAACGCAGTCTCAATCACCCGGTTTCACAACTCCACACCGTTCAGGAGTATTTACCCGCCAGCAATACAGCGGGTAAAGCCGTCTGGCGATTCGTCAAAACCCCTTATGATCGTTAAATACAGGGTGTTCTTTTTTATCCTGGCCCTGTGCATCGCTGCCGGCACCCGTGCGCAAATCCTAGTGCCGGAAAATCCTCTGACCGGCCATCTGGCCTCCGGAGACTATGACCGCGCCGTTGAAACTGCGCAAAACAACCCCGATGAGTATCTTGCGTCGCTGATTGCAAAGAGTGAGCGTTTAAAGCTTCACAACGATCCCAGATGGCATGCCTTGCTGCATTACAAAAAGACGCTGTGGGGCGGGTATAGCAGCCAGGTTGACGGCAAGAATTTCTTTACCTCGGCGCAAGGAAAATCCGACCCTGAGCAGGAACTCAAGACCACGTTGGCCAGTTTTTTTTCCCAACGGCCGGTTCCGCCAACCCGTCATAGCCCGCAGTGCCGTTTCCTGGCACGCTATTACTGGCTGAAAAAGACCCTGGAATTCGATACCGGAAGACTGCCGGAACAGCAGTGCAACAACTTCAAGGTGTTCTACGACGCCTTCCAGCCGGATGGCTTGACGGTCATTTTTCCGTCGGCACACCCCAACAGTCCGTCTTCGATGTTCGGTCACACATCGCTGCTAATTAACGGCAAAGGACGCAATAAAGCCACCCGCATGCTCGACTTCACCATCAACTACGCCGCCCAAGTCGACACCAGCGGCGGGGTGCTTTATGCCATAAAGGGTCTGACCGGGGGATTCGTCGGTCAGTTTTATTTGACACCCTATCATATGAAACTTCGCGAATACGCCCAGATGGAAAATCGTGACATCTGGGAGTACCAGCTGGACATTCCCCAGGAAACCGTGGATTTCGTGCTCATGCATGCCTGGGAGTTACTGGGAACCTACTTCGACTATTACTTCTTCACGGAAAACTGCTCATACCATCTGCTCACCCTGCTTGAAGCCGACTTGTACGGGCAAGAGTTATCCAGTGAATTTCCGACATGGGTACTGCCGACAGACACGCTTCGTGTTCTCGACGACCGCGGGCTCGTCAAATGGATTGATTACTACCCCTCCAATTACCGCCGGATAATCGCACGCAGAAAAACGCTTTCGGAAACGGAAAACAGGCTGGCATTGGCCGTCTACAAGGAAGGGGTTGAATCCCATGGCGACGCACTGGCAGACCTGAAACTTGAACGGCGCGCGGTCATACTGGACATGGCCTACGATTACCTGCGCTACCAAAAAACCAGTGAGGGCGAGAAACTCAGTCCCGATCTCTCCGACCAGGAGCAGGGTCTTCTTATGCAGCGCAGCCGGCTCAAAGTAGCGAGTCACGAACCGAGGGTGCCGGCACCGGAAGTCAGCCCGGACCGGGGACATGACACCGCCCGCGCCAGTTTCGGACTGGGATACGACAAAAACGGCAGCTTTGTCAATCTGGGCTGGCGTGCCGCATATCACGACTGGATGGATCCGGCCGGAGGTTATGCCAACAATTTTGCGCTGGAATTCGGCCGTCTCGATCTGCGTTACTACGGTTCGAAGAAATCTTCAAAGGGCATCAAACTGGACCGCTTCTATCTGATTAATCTCGACCACTTCGAGCCTGCTGACCGTTTCTTCCGCAACATCTCCTGGAGCGTCAAGACCGGAGCGGAGGCCGTCTTCAGAGACGCCAATAAAAGAGACGTATCCTTTATGCTGCGCGGCGGACCGGGATTAAGTTACCGCCTGGCGAACAAAAAACTGCTGGCATACGGCCTGATTAATGCCGAGATTGCCTACAGTGGTGCCTACAAGGCTGACTATTACCTGGGCGTCGGCCCGGCGGGTGGTTTGATCGCAAACCTGAACAATAACTGGAAAGTCAGCCTGACGGCACACTATCTGACCGGCATTGCAGACGAAAAACGGGATCGTGCATCACTGGTCTTCGGCCAGTCTGTGACGCTCGCCAAGGACATCGCGCTGAATCTAGACTTCAACCGCAAATTGCAGCTGGATGGCTGGATTACAGAGGCGGTTGCAAATGTCAACTTTTACTTCTGATACCTCGTTCGATCCTATTTTGCAGCCTCCATACAAGACATCGTTATTCGCCCTGTTGCTGGCAATTGTACTTCTTGTCACGGGGTGCAGCAGGCTTTTCTATTATCCGGACAAAAAGCTGATACGAAACCCCTCGGATATCGGCGTCTGCTATGAGGATGTGCAATTCCCCAGTGAAGACGGCATTGATCTGCACGGATGGTTTCTCCCGGCAGCGGGGCGTGCTAAAGGCACGATTCTGTTTTTCCACGGCAACGCAGAGAACATCAGCACCCACATCGGCGCAGTTTACTGGTTACCGGAGAACGGCTTCAACGTATTCATTTTTGACTATCGCGGTTTCGGAAATTCGGCCGGAGAAGCGCGTAATCAGGGTGTGCACCGGGATGCCAGGAGCGCACTTTCTTATTTGCTAAAGCGAAGCGACGTCGACCCTGAACGGCTTATATTGTTCGGGCAGAGCATTGGCGGTGCCATCGCCCTGTATACTGCCGCCACATCGGGCATCGCGATCAGCGCAGTTGTAGCGGAAAGCTCGTTTTCAAGTTATCCAGGCATACTGAGAGAGAAAATGTCCGGGCTATTCCTGACCTGGCCGTTCCAGTGGCTGGCCTGGACGATGACCTCGCGCTACGATCCGGTCACTGTTGTTCAGGACATCCGTCCGGTACCCTTGCTGCTGATTCATGGTGACAAAGATAACACCGTTGCGATTCAACATGCCTATACGCTGTTCGAAGCCGCCCGGGGTAATAAACAGTTGTGGGTTGTTAAGGGTGGCGGACACATCTCCGCCTTTGCTCCGAGAAGGGGCAACTTTCGTCAGCGATTACTTGACTATCTGGAAGGTGTTTTGTCATCGAACTAGTGAAAAGAGAGCGTAAGTTTGGTGCCTATTTCCCTTAGGAACGCGAATTAAATAACTTCCCTAACGTTAGATGCCGAAGGAACGGCTGTGTAATTCCACTGAGGCAGGACATCATCAAATATGATCCGCATGGTTTCTTTGAAACCCTCAGAACACTTTCTTCCTGTTTCATAAACTTTGTCAATGATATTGGCTTTTACCTGTAAGCCTGTCTTGGTTTTTGTTTTTCCTATGAACTCTTTGACGATCTCGTGGCTTTTTAGAATAACGCCTTTTAACGATCGAGTAATATGGGGGAACAAGCGGTGCTCAACCGGGTTCCATTTCGAGGATCGGGGGGATCGGTGGGATCGGGGTCAGGTCTATATCTTAGACTCTCCGTATGATATCTTCCTCCAATGGCAAGACCACTTCGCATCGAATTCTCAAACGCACTCTATCACGTCACCTCCAGAGGCGACCGCCGGGAGCCTATCTATGAGGATGACGAGGATCGCCAACGCTTTGTTTCCATATTGACTGAAGTCATCGCGCAGATGAATTGGCTTTGCCATGCGTATTGCCTGATGACCAATCACTATCATCTGATCATTGAGACCCCGGATGGTAATCTCTCCAAGGGGATGCGGCAGCTCAATGGGGTCTACACCCAAAGCGCCAACCGTCGGCATCATCGAAGCGGGCATCTTTTCCAGGGGCGGTACAAGGCGATCCTGGTCGATAAGAATACCTATTTGTTGGAACT
>JBDLIZ010000378.1:0-5705 GCA_039714615.1 Pseudomonadota bacterium
GGTTCCGTCTTTTGCGTCTCATATTGCTTCTCCTAAGGTCGATTAAAATACCTCAGGATTTACACTTAAGCTACTGTCTCGAATCCGGGGTCCACTTCACATTCAGTGAGTTAAATTTCCAGTTGAAGAACAAGGCAAGACCGGTGAATAACTATGACAGAGCAAGCTGACAGTGGCCCACAAGGGAATCGGTATGTGCTAAAGGGGTCTGGCAAGGACCTGCTATCAGGTGAGGCAGATGAAATTGTCCGGTTGCAGGCACTACTTGCCCAATGGTTGCGGATGGAAAACGTTGTTGTCCTGGCAGGTGCCGGTTGTTCGTGTGCTCCGCATATTGGAGGCAAGGTTCTGGCGGGGCTTGAGAGTGCCGTACTGGATCTACTTGAAGTGATTTATGGGAAGGAGAACGAAGAAGGTCAGAAAAACAATGAAAACCTTGAGGCTCTGATCAAGGACAGAAAAGCTGATGAAAAGCGTTCTGGCTTCGAGCAATGGTTATCGTATCTGAGCAATCTTCATTACCTGCTTTCACAGGATGATTCTCCAGTTTCCGATGTTACCTGGAAAGGTAGAACGAGTTTGTCTCAGAAGAATTTGTCAGATCTTCTTCAAGATTTAGAAAAGGCAATTTACGCCTACTGTGCGCTTACATTGCCAAGCCCGTCTGAGACGCACAGTGGACATCACGAGTTCATATCCAAATTGTTAGCTCGTGACCCTTCTCTTGGGCGTACGCATTTATTCACAAACAATTACGACACGGTTTTTGAGCAGGCTCTGGATCATTTGCACGCCCAATATCAAGATGGGTTTGCGGGAAAGACTCGCCCGCAGTTTGATCCGTCAGTCTATGGGCTGGATATTTATTATCCGGGCGAAGTTTCTGAAGGAAGAGTACGTCGTTATGACAAGTTTCTGCACTTATACAAGATCCACGGCTCAATCAATTGGCGGGTACCTCAGGCGGGAACGCATATTGAACAACAGATGGTACCGGTAGAGCGATTCAACGACTGGCAGACGAAGGATAGCCAAGATCAAGCAGATACATTTCAAGAGCTTTTCGAGAATAGCCATATCCCAATCGGTATTCTTCCTACGGCAAAAAAATTCGCCGACACACTGGAATTGCCCTATGCACACTTATTTCGTGCGTTTCACCAGCGCTTACAGGAGCCCCAGACATTCCTGATAATCATTGGCTATGGATTCGGTGATGACCACATCAATCAGATAATCGACGATGCAATGTTGAACCCGGGCCTGGTTCTGCTTGTGGTAGATCCAGCACCGGGAGACAACATAAAGAACAAGATGGAGCAGTATCAGAGCATCGGCGAGCGCGCCTATCTGCTCAGCGCGCGAGAATCTGAAACTCCGCCCAGGGCAGCGACTTTTGATGACTTTTCACGAACAGTCATGCCGCATGTGAAATCGCTGGATGAATGGGTCAAGCTGCGGCGATTGGAAAACACTATCAAGAACAGTACTCCCCCTGAGAACGAAGGAACAGTGGACTAATGCACGATCGTGCTATTGGCTATGTAACTGGTGTCCACGGCTACCGGGTGAAGGTGGAGCTGGACCCCGAGCGGAAGAGCCCTGTTCGTGCCGATCTCGATGGTGCTACTACAATTATATCGATAAATTCCTACCTCACTTTTGAACTTGGGGCTGGTGAAAGCGCGCTCGGCATAATCACTGATCTTGAGTCACGGGAGTCTTTCGATCCCACCTCAGATGATTTAACTCTCGAGCTGGTACGGCCACGACGTATCGCAACGCTGCAATTGCTCGGAACCATTCGTTCCAGGGACGATGAACGTACGACTTTTGACCCGGGAATTACGGTATTACCAACGCTAGATACTCCAGCGGTTCCCGCTGAAAAAGAGCATCTGGATGCGGTATTCGCTAGCGCACCCAAACGGAACCGCCCCTCTGATCACGAGGGCGATAACTTTGATTCAGGATTGCATCTTGGTACACCAGCGGGTGCACCTGGTCAGAAGGCATTGGGATCGTTTAACGATCTGTTTTCCCGGCCAGTAGCAGTAGTCGGTAACACGGGTTCGGGAAAGTCATGCACAATCGCCCACCTGATCCAGAAGGCCACCGAGGCACACAACATCAATAGCCCCCGTTTCTTTGTATTGGATATCAATGGGGAATATGCCTCAGCGTTTCAGAAACCCGACATAGTCAGAGAGCCGAATAGTATCTATGTCAATGGTGAGTCTTTCGGTGTGCCGTTATGGCTGATGAATGCCAGCGAGGTGTGTCAATGGCTCAGTGCTGCGGAACAGGTTCAGGAGCCGGTGCTGAAGAATTTGTGGTCTTTTGCGAAAGGTAGCACTGATGATGATTCTCATGGTCTTTCAGATATTAGAGAGGCCATAATTCGCCTTGAACGACTTTGTGAGGTCATTAGAGGGCCAGGTACATACAAAGGGCAAAATGCCTTTGGAGCCTGGAACGCTTTCAAGTCTTTTGCAGGAGATCTTTCAGATCAGAGCGAGGGTAAGGCGCTTGTCGATTCTCTCCAATCATATATGGATAACAGAAACGGGGAACATGAGGCATTTGGGAGCGTTGAGAAGAACATCATTGATGATGCTCAGAAGTTAAAAGACTATATGACTGAGCAGTTAGTTGATGAAGATGTCACCATACAGGAGTCAGCCGATAAGCCCATTTATTTCCCGGTAGAAAGATTACATGATCCAAGTGCATTACTTTCGGCAGGACAGACCGAGCAGAATGATGCTGGCCTGATTCAGAATCTGCGTGGCCTTGAGCTGCGGTTACGTAATCGTCTGAATGATAAGCGATGGACAGCTCTCCGGAATTATAAAGATATCGATGTCGACAGCTTCAATAGCTGGCTGGGCAAGCTGGGTATTGGTGTTGATAAAGCAGACGATGTATGTGTAATCGATTGCTCAATGCTCTCCTACGAAGTACTCCCATACGCCTGTGGAATCATTGGACGTGTTCTGCTGGAGCTACGTGAGCATGTGGATGCTGGTGACCGGTTCCACGAACCATGGGTTCTCGTGCTTGAGGAGGCGCACAATTATGTCCGTCCGCGCCGGCAAACTGAGGATCGGGGTATTGCTGTGTCACGTGAGGCGTTTGAACGTATTGCCAAGGAAGGGAGAAAATTTGGTTTATCGCTAATTGTAGCCAGCCAGCGCCCCAGTGAAATCAGTTCGACAGTTCTTAGCCAGTGCGCTAATTTTGTTATGCATCGGTTGCAGAACCCCGATGATATTGAGCATTTCAGAAGCATTGTGCCGAGTCAGTCGCGCCGATTGATGGACCAGGTGAGCATTCTTGCGCCGGGGGAGGCTGTTGTCGTTGGAAGTGCCTTTCATATCCCTGCAAGAGTACAGGTACATAAGCCAGATCCCGAACCGTCCAGCAAGAGCTCAACGCCACATACTGCTTGGGGGCCGGAAAATACTGACAGATTTGACTTGGGTAAAGCGCTTGCAAACTGGGGTGTTGACGATGTGAGTAAGGATAATGATGGTCCAGCTGAGGCAGCAGTGCCGGTGGGTACTGAAGGAGCAGATGATGACATTCCATTCTGATCAATATGAATTCCAGGGCACGATTAACTCATGACATCAGCTGAACTCAAACAACTTGAAGCAGATCTATGGCGTAGCGCGGACACGCTGCGTGCTAACTCGGACCTGAAATCAACAGAATACTCCACGCCGGTACTGGGGCTGATCTTCCTCAAGTTTGCTGACAACAAGTACCGTCAGTACGAGAAAGAGATCGAGGCCGAGTACACCAAGCTCAAGGGTGGCAGGCGGGAGAAACCGGTCTCGGAGATTGCCATCGAGAAATGTGGCTTTTATCTGCCGGAACACGCCCGGTACGATTACCTGCTCAATCTGCCCGAGAAGGAGGACATTGCCATGGCTATCAAAAAGGCAATGGAGGCCATAGAGGAATACAAGCCGGAATTACAGGGTGTATTGCCGCAGGAAGAATACTTTCCACTGACACGTACTGACAAGACCCTGCCCAACCAGTTGCTGAAGCATTTTTCAAATATTCCAGAAGATGCCGGTGGCGATATGTTTGGACAGATCTACGAATATTTTCTGGGCAACTTTGCCATGGCCGAGGGGCAGGGCGGTGGCGAGTTTTTCACGCCACGTTCCGTGGTGCGCGTGATGGTGGAGATTATTGAACCACACCGGGGAACCGTGTTTGACCCAGCCTGTGGTTCTGGCGGCATGTTTGTACAATCCGCACATTTTATCCAGCAGCACCTCAATGATCTGGCCCAGTCAGATAAAGAGGAAGATGAAGCAGACATCTTTGTCTATGGCCAGGAAAAGACCCTGGAGACCGTCAAGCTAGCCAAGATGAACCTGGCAGTCAATGGTCTGCGGGGCGACGTGCGCCAGGCCAATACCTATTACGAAGATCCATACGGGAGCTTCGGTCAGTTTGATTACGTCATGGCCAATCCGCCATTTAACGTCGATGATGTAAGTCTGGCGCGTGTAGAAGGCGACAAACGTTTTAACACCTACGGTATCCCTCGCAAGAAGACCAAGGAAAAAAAGAAAGACCAGGGTAACGAAACCGTGCCGAATGGCAATTACCTCTGGATCAACCTATTTGCAACCTCTCTGAAAGAAAACGGACGTGCTGCACTGGTCATGGCCAATTCTGCTTCCGATGCACGCCATTCCGAAGCTGAGATACGCCAGACGCTGATCGAGAACAACCTGATTTATGGCATGCTGACCCTGCCATCCAATATGTTCTACACAGTGACGCTGCCGGCAACCCTGTGGTTCTTCGACAAGGGCAAACAAGATGACCGTATCTTGTTTGTTGATGCGCGCAATATTTACACTCAGATCGACCGTGCCCATCGTGAATTCTCCGAGGAACAGATTCAGAACATCGCCATCATCAGTCAGTTGCACAAGGGTCGGCGTGAGCAATTTGTACAACTGATTGATCGTTATTTTGAACAGGGCATGGAAAAGCTGATTGAGAATCAGGCCACTGTGGAGCCAGTTTCTGAACAGCTGCTGGATGTTTTGGAGGATGAAAAGGGCAAGCAGGCCGTAAATGATCTTCTCAAACAGTGGGCTGGACTGGAGTTCCTGCAAGATAAGTACGGGCAGTATCTCAAGAAGAATGGCAAAGCGCCTTCTGTCGATGCACAGAATAAGGTGCAGCACAAATTACGTGGGTCATTTGACCCGTTTTTCAGCAATTTGCACGAGGGGCTGAAGACGCTGGATAAAATCGTTCGTGCACATGAAAAAGCCAGGGCCGAACAGAACAAAGGTAAGCGCAATACCACAGACCGTAAGACAAGGGCACTTAAGACGGCCCTGGAATCCTTGCATGCTGAGGTTAAAAATGCCGAGAGCTACTACAGACATATTCACTGGCTGCAGGAGCGATTTCCTAATGCGGTGTATGAGGACGTAACCGGTTTGTGCAAACTGGCGACGCCGGAAGAGGTGAAGGAACAGGATTACTCTCTGAATCCAGGCCGTTACGTGGGGGTGGTGATTGAAGAAGATGGTAAGACAGAAGAGGAGTTTATTGCTTATCTAAATGGCTCTTCCCCAAATAGAGTGGGTAGATTACCTTATGGTGGATGAGAGACAAAGATCTATACGCTCAGATACTGGGCATCAAGAGTCCCTGGCAGG
>JBDLIZ010000379.1:0-5703 GCA_039714615.1 Pseudomonadota bacterium
TAGGGCCAGGTTGTCTGCCGAACCCGGCTGTGTGCTACCTTGAGCGATGGTCGCCGAGGCGTCAGTGGTATCGTATTGGAAGGTCATCGCACTGTTTCCAGTACCGTGCTGACTCGTAGAAGCGGTCGAGTTGTCACTGAACTCCAGTTGTTCGATGAACGCCACGTTGGCACTGCCAACCTGAGTGACGTCCGCGGCAGTATAGAAGGAGCTGTCGATATCCACTACCGCACCATTACCCGCGCCACTCTGGCTGATGCTGCTTTGGCCACCGTCCGAGTCAAAGAGATAGATTGTCGCCTCGTTACTAGACCCAGACTGTTCTATCGTGGATATCGCTTCAAAACTGAGGTGCTGATCAATTAAGCCGACATTGCTATCGCCTGACTGGCCAATACTCGCCCAGGAATAATCTGCCTCTTCCTGGTAGATACTCGCATCGTTAGTCACGCCCTCCTGATAAGCATCGGCGAACGCAGAGTTTCCCAGCTGATCTATGTAAGCAATGTTGCCATTGCCATTGTCTTGCCAGATTGACGCATCGTTGAAATCGCCGACTTGGACCACCGTGGCGTCACTGGCCTCAGCCTCGTTTTGAACAATATCGGCTATATTCTCGACACCCTCCTGAGTGGAGGTTGCGACCGAATCATCACTGAACTCGATTTGCGCGATGGATGCCTGGTTACCCGAGCCTGTCTGATTGGTTTCACCCATCACACTGAACGAGTTTTCTACGTCGATATAGGCCACATTGGAGTCACCATCCTGATTCGCCGTGCTGATTGCACCGTCCGAATTATCGGTGACGATTTCAGCAAAATTTGCGCTTCCCGATTGATTGACGGTCGAGACAGCGCCATCGCTGATATTGCGATTTTCGATGTAGGCGTCATTGAAACTGCCATCCTGATTGATGGTGGCTGATGCACCATGCGAGTCATTCTGAACGATCCCGGCAAAGTTGTCTTGACCCGCCGTGTTGACTGTCGCGAACATGGCTTCCGCACTGTTCGTCTGCGAAACATCCGCGGTGTTGTTCGTGCCTTTCTGATTGACATCCGCGACATTGCCGGCCTGGACGGTTCCGCTGGCCCCCAGGATCAGGGCAATAGTCGCGGCTAGGGTTGTATAACGTTTCATGGGTGTTTCCTCCTCACTTTGAGAGTATTTTTTCTTTGGTCCTACTTGCATTGTTGTAATCAGCCATGCCCCTCAGTCATATTGCAGAACATGAACCGAACCTTTGTCACCATACTGGGTGACTGAAATATTCAAACCAGAGCCGGTTTGCATAACATCAACCCGATTGCCATCGCCAAACTGAGCCAGGTCGGCCCTGTTATGGGACCCCTCCTGCATGACCCAGGCTTGATTGCCACTACCCATCTGGTCAAGATAGAGGGAGTTGTACTCACCGATCTGGACCAGATCGGCGCTGTTATCGTCGCCCGACTGCTCAATCTCAGCGGTGTTGTTGGCGCCATCCTGGCTCAGGCTAAGGTTGCTGGACGCAGTTTGCGCGCTATGCAAGGCACGCCAATGGGTTCGGTGCGCGGAATAAGGCCACTCAGGGAGCGAAATCTCGTCTTCGATCTCCCCGAGCTCCGACGATTGGGAGATATCCGAGTCTTGCTCGATCTTGTGTTGCTGAGCTGGGCTGTCACCGAAGGCAAGCGGGATAACTGCGCAGAACAGTGCAGGAACAGTCCAGAGTCTCCTCCCAGATTGAGACATTTCCACAACCTCTCTTATTTATTTTTTAGTTATATTTTATATTTATATGCAGTTCATTGTGAGCGATAAACCTATACTGCGCCATCATACATATGGCCTAAAACGACTCACTTTCAATTAGGCAATTGGCATTAGGAATTTCGCGATTATCCAACCGCCATCTATGCACAAAGTACTAGGCCGATGAGGATGACCTTAGCTTGCTTCATGCCGTTTGATGCTCCACTACTTTGGCAACTGTGAAACCTGCTCCTGGTATTCATCCAGATAGGTCTGAAATATCGGGGAGTCGATATCCGCACGGTCGGCAAGCTGCCAGATATTGTCTTTCACGCCCTGGACGATCATTTGAATCACCGCCGACTCTATGGCATTCAGCACACAAAGCTGGGCAGGCTCGTTGCGGGTATAACCGGCTTCGGCCTCCAGCAACCGCTTGAAGGAGACAAAACGGTAGACGCTCGTGTCGACCTCGTATGAGTAGATCGTTTTCGTGGTGAGTATGCTCTTAAGCACACGGCCCGTGCGAATGTCAACGGCTCGAAGGCTCACGGTCACCTGGTCCTTTTGATAGAGATCGGAGGCGCCGATGCCGAAGTAGCGGGCGCCAATACCCCCCGTCTGCACATTGGATTCATAGGCAACGATCCCCCCTTCGAACAGCACACTGGCCGACATGAGCGGAGCCAACTCCTGATCGCTATTCTTCTTTTTCAGCGATGCGCGAATGATCTTTCTTTCGGTCAGCAGATCCTGCAATCCTTCCCGCTCTACCGGAATGAACCAGTCCGAATCGAGCAGGGCCTTGACCAGCATCGAACCTCCCCCCTGGGTAACCGCGGTGGAAAAGTTACTGTGGGGTGACTTCTTGTACTGCCCGGTCTGATCCCTGAATCCATAGGCGGATACCAGCACCTTGCCTTTGGGTTTGGGCAGATTGATCAGATCCAGATAGGTGCTCGACATGGGGGTGAGCTGGGCTGGCTCACTGGAACCCACCGCCACCGGGTCCCTATCCGCCAGCATTGCGCAACCGCCCAGCAGCGACGAGATCAGACCCAAAGCGAACCAACGCGTCAATACTCTTAAGTCTGCTATCATCTCCCCCACCATTGTTTAAAATTCTTATATCTGTAGACTTGTCGAACCGAGATATCTAATGTTTATCGCGGAATCACGATTTCCGTTGTCTGTAGCGTCTCGGTGTCGGTTGTCGTTATGGTCGTTATTCCACTCACCGCATCTTCCACAATGTCAACCTGAAAACGCCCGACGGTATAGCTTCCCGCTACCAGCGTATAGATTCCCGTATCTACATCTTGGATCGCAAATTGATCGACCACGGCGGTAGACAACCGACTCAGCACCAACCGCTCCATCGTGTCATTGAAGCGGTCAAGGGCCGTCCGCTCTGCGACATCGTCATCGGGATCCGTCTTGTCATTTTGCGCCTGCGCATTATTGAGCAGCCAGGTACCATTTAGCGACCTGCCGCCAAAGGCTGGATTGACCGGCTCGTAGACCAGCTCGCCAGCCTGTACGGATAGCGCGCAGACAAGCAAGAGTAAACTGAGCCTCTGCAATTGAATCATCAGTAAATCCCCCAAAATCTTTTATGCTTATGAATAAAGCTTCGTTCTATAATTCGTCAGGCGCAAGATCCGGATTTTTAAACAGCAGCCTTTCGATACTCAACTCTTCAACACGACGCGCCACCGAACTGGCTGCATTGCGCGCCGTGGCCTCGATATTGGCACGGACCGGCGACAAAAAGACCTGAAACAGGCTCTGTCTATTGTATTCAACCCAGACTCGACTGCCCGACCTTGCCGTGGGCCTCTCATTTATCGAGAGATTATCGATATCCCCCACCCGCTGATCCAGCCAGGCCAGCGCAAACGCATCATAAAAATCACGCCCGATAAAGGTAACCGTGTTGTCAACAATCAGGCCCTTAATACCGTCGTCCTGTATCTTCTCCTCATCGACATTAGCTTCAGCCCCATTATCTTTCTGCGCCATGGCAGGCGTACAGATGATCACTATTATCAGCACTGAAAACATTCTCAGTTTGCGCGAATCGATCATGATGATAATTGAGCTCCGAAGGCGTTGTCAGAATAGCGCTATGGTTTTGTTTTGTACCCAGTTTGCCACCCTGCCCCTATATTGGAACCTGCCTGATGCCGGCTACTTACTTCCAACTTCATCGATCAAACCTATCTGAGAATATTCTGGATCATCGCCACGAAACTGCTCACGGCAGTCTTTTACCCAATTCACCGCCTGTACCCGGTTTGTCACATCTATTTTTCTGAAGATGTTATAGACATGCGTCTTTACTGTTCTGTCACTGATATTGAGCCTGCGGGCGATCTTCTTGTTTGAGTCACCCTTAGCCATGCACCAGATGATCTGTTGCTCTTTTACCGTTAATACTGACATGGTATGGCACGGCTTGAACTGTGTAACCCGGTGCCTGCGCAGGTATCGGGTGATCAGCTGACGGGAAAACCAGCACTCCCCGTCGAATATCTCCTTGACACCTTTCAGCAATTGATCCTGGTTCGCATCATCATAGAAGATACCTTTCACCGAGTACCACTCCAACAAATGGTCCTGCTCACCATCTTTCGGCATATTGATAAACGCGATACTCATCTTTTCGGATGCCTCACCCAATCGAGCCAGATATCTACCTGATCCGCCCTGAGATTGATGCACATAGTCAATCAAAATGAGGCTTTCCCCTGCACCCAAATCCAACTTTCCGTCTTTCGGGATCTCTTCTTCGATGTGACAAGCGTACCCGAGTGTAGTTGACAGGAATTTAGCAAACAGCGCATTCTGAATATTTTTTTGGCCGATGATCAGGATTTGTCGGCCGCATGTATTTCCATTCACTTTTATTTACTCTCTATCTCCACCATAAGAAAGCATCCATACTTTATTTTTTTATCTGACGGACTCTGTTAAGGCGATACGGTTCCTGGTAGAAAATCTGCATCTGACCCTGGATCCATCCCGAGAAAGAAGAAGTTGATTGATTACAATGCTCGGCTGGCAAACATGAGGGACCAGGTTGTCGGGACAGGCCATGAAACCTCCCTATAGGCTCAATGATGCTATCCTGCCCCGATGGTCCGTATCCCACACCCAGCCGTATGGACCTTTATAACTGAGCTTTGTAGCTAATCAGCCAATAAAAAATGATTCAAAAATAACGAGCCCTGTCAACTCCCATGGTTTGACATCTGCCTAAAGATAGTACCCCATCACGCTTTGCTAAAAAATACGGGGATTCCCTAAGAAGGGAACAGGCGGTCAGCTTCCGTCTGGAAACGACGGAAGCTGTCCCACAAGCTACTGACAACTCGAATACTATTGGACTTGCGGCTGGATGAAGTCCGGGATAAAAAATTCCTTGTACTTTTCGAGCATACCCACCACTGAGCTATTGGCAAGTTCCTCCACCCTTCTGGGAGGAAAGCCCAGTTCAGCATAGGGAATATAGGGGTCCGTATTATTGTGGCACTCATCACAGGCAACAGGCTCTTTACTGAGATTCTTATGAATCACTTCATTCATCTGTGATTTCTGCTGTGTGGTCAGTCTGTTCTCTTCCTCCAGGTAACGATCGACGAACTCTTTATTTTCAACCCCATTGATGAAATCGAAAATATTTTCCTCGAACTGGCCAGGAGCAATCTTTGCACCATAGTTGCCATAGGTAGGGTAATAGGACTTGTCACCTACCGCATACTTATCTTCAATCTCGACCAGCGAAACGGGATTGACCGTCTGCTGCCCTGACTTTTTGTCATACCAGCGAAACGAGTATCTGGACTGCTCGTCTTTAGCAACAATATGACAGGTTTGACAGGCGGTATAGAAGGCATGCATGTTTAAAAAACTACGCGTTTCCTTATCTTTATTATGCGGTACATCACCATGGCAGATGATGCA
>JBDLIZ010000380.1:0-5684 GCA_039714615.1 Pseudomonadota bacterium
CCCATGACGGATGGGTTTTCAGGAATGCAGAGTACGTCATACATCCAACCCGCCCCTCCACCTGAGATCGGGCTCTCGAGCCGCACGCACTTCGTCAAAACGCCGATTGGGTTGACTGTAAGGCGCTCCTTTCAGTTTGGTCGGATTAACCTTGGCCTCTGCGAGGATGGCCACCATCGCATCGACAAAACCATCGAGCTCCTCCTTGGCCTCGGTCTCGGTAGGCTCGATCAGTAAACATTCGGGCACCAAAAGCGGAAAATAGGTGGTTGGTGCATGATAGCCGAAATCGAGTAGACGCTTAGCAAAATCACCTGCAGTCACGCCCAGCTCTCTAGCCTGTTTTTTCATGGTCACGATAAATTCATGGGCAGCACGACGCTCGGGGTAAGCTAGATCGAAACCCTCTGCTTGCAAGCGCGACATGAGATAATTGGCATTCAAGGTTGAAAACTCGGCAACCCTGACCATCCCCGTCCTGCCCAACATACGCATATAGACATAGGCCCGCAGCAATACACCGGCGTTACCAGCAAACGCGGACAGCCGACCTATAGAAGAAGGTAATTCCTTTTCAGTCAACCAGACGAAGCGATCGTCTTCCTTACCCACCACAGGAAGGGGCATAAAAGGCAACAGTCGTTCACCGACCCCAATAGCACCGGAACCGGGCCCACCACCCCCATGAGGAGTGGAGAAGGTTTTATGCAGATTCAAGTGCAACACATCAAAACCCATGTCGCCGGGTCGTACCTTTCCCAATATGGCGTTCAGATTGGCCCCGTCATAGTACAGCAGCCCCCCAACGTTATGGATAATCCTGGCGATGTCCTGAATTTTGTGTTCGAACACCCCAAGCGTGGAGGGATTGGTCAACATCAGACCCGCAGTCTGCGCTCCTGCCGCTGCCTCAAGGGCCTCTAAGTCCACATCACCATCCTTTGCAATGGGGACCTCTCTGACCTTGTATCCACACATCGTCGCGGTTGCGGGGTTGGTGCCATGGGCGGCATCCGGAACCAGGATCTCGGTACGCTCTTGGTCCTGACGCGCCTGGTGATAGGCCCTGATCATGGCGATACCGGCAAACTCTCCCTGAGCACCGGCCATGGGCGTCAGTGATACCCCTTTCATACCACTGACCGCCTTGAGCATCTCTTGAAGTTCAAACATACAGGCCATAAACCCCTGGCTGAATCGCTGGGGGGCATAGGGATGACGGCCGATGAAACCCGGCAACATCGCCAGCGTGTTGCAGGCGCGCGGATTGTATTTCATGGTACAGGAACCCAGGGGATAGAAGTGGGTATCGATAGAGAAATTCTTCTGCGACAGGCGTGTGTAATGACGCACTACCTGCATCTCCGAAACCTCCGGCAACAAGGGTCTGCTGTTACGCAGGAACCGTTCGGGTAAACCCTTGAGCTTAGCCCTTCCCATTGGGGCCTGGGCATAACTGCGCCGTCCTGGACGAGAATGTTCGAATATCAGCATTTTATCTCAGAGCTGGTGAATAAACCCCCGCGCCAAGCGAGGGTGTTCCTAGGAGGCTGTCCGAGAATGGCGCGGGAGCTTCCAATATCTGGGAGTGTAGCGAGTTCTACATGACCAGATATTGGGGGTCCTGCAACGCGGCCAGACGCGTTCAGGAACATCCGCAGCCGTGGGAGATTATTCACCAGCTCTGAGATCAGCTCATGGCCTCGATCGCCGCATTATAATCCGGTTCCTCACCGATCTCAGGAACCTGCTGGGTATAGATCACATTGTTGCTTTCATCCAAGACCACCACTGCGCGAGCACACAGTCCTGCCAGTGGGCCGTCCTGGATAAGAACACCGTAGTCCTTGGCAAAATTTCGCGAGCGCATCATGGACAACATCACTACATTGTCCACACCTTCGGCACCACAAAACCGCGCCTGAGCAAACGGCAGGTCGGCGGAGATCACGAGCACGAAGACATCGTCTCGCTGCTTGGCAAAGTCGTTAAATTTCTTGGCCGAGATAGCGCAGACTGAGGTATCCAGGCTGGGTACGATGTTCAGCAACTTTTTCTTTCCTGCATAATTGTCCAGGGCCACATCGCCCAAAGCACCATCGACCAGCTTAAAACCCGGGGCTGTGGAGCCAAGCGCTGGCAGCTCGCCATTGGTATGGGTTTCATTGCCCTTAAAAGTAATTGTCGCCATGATATTGTTCTCCTCTTTTAGTTGTTCTCTCGTAACGGTCCCACTCGGGGCATGTTTGACAGGGAATTCAATTCCTTAACTCGTCTGTACCCGGATAATTCATAATTTACGCGTGCCCTCGCTGGTCTGTTGATTCCACAAGAAATTTTCCTCAGTTACCCGTAATCAAGGATACGCGACGCCTTCGGAAAACCCCTTGTGAAAACATCCCGCTGCTACGCAATCCTGCTTCGCTTGGGCACCGGCCTCAGGCATCCTGCCTAAGGCGTTCACTGCTTATCGCCGTTCACCCTGCGCGATTATCACGTGAATTCATGAAGTATCCGGGTTCAATACTTTGACTAGCAAATCGGCGTAATCCTGCAGACCCTGATCGGTCTTGGTCTCAGTGACACAAACTAACAAGGCGTTTTCCAGGCCCTGATAATCATTGTTCAAGGCATAACCCGGCACAATACCATGCTGCGCCATCATCTCCATTACCGGTTTAACGGGCACATTCAAGCGCAAGGCGAATTCATGGAAAAAATCACCGCCAAACCATGGCTCGACGCCTGGGATACTCTGCACCATCTCTGCCAGTTTATGCGCGTTACGGTAACAAGCGGCAGCCACCCGCTGCAGACCCTCAAACCCCAGCAGGGCCATATGAATGGTCGCCGCGGTGACCATCAGCCCCTGGTTTGTACATATATTAGAGGTGGCTCTGGAACGGCGGATATGTTGCTCGCGGGCCTGCAAGGTCAGCACGAATCCCGATTTTCCATCGGCATCGATGGTGCGTCCGACCAGCCGACCCGGCAGTTGACGCACATGCCTGTGCTTACAGCACATGAACCCAAAATAAGGACCCCCACTGGACAGTGGGCCCCCCAGGGGCTGGCCTTCGCCACAGACGATATCCACGCCCCCATTCCCCCACTCTCCAGGAGGTTTAAGCAGCGCCAGCGTTATCGGGTTTACCACCGCGATAACCATGATATTATTACGCTGACCCCACTCAGTCAGCTCATCAACCTCTTCCAATATCCCGAAAAAATTCGGTTGGGGAATAACCAGTGCGGCAAACTCTTCCCCCTCGAAGGCCTTCAATCCATCAAGATCAATCCGCCCCTTGGCCTGGTCGAAAGCTAACGAGACCAACTCAATATCCTGAAGACTCACGATACTGTTCACGGTAGCCCGATAGGCAGGATGCAAGGTCTGTGGCAATAATACTCGCCTTGACCTTGATCGGCGCTGGGCCCGAACCGCCATGAGCACCGCCTCGGCCAGCGCCGATGCACCGTCATACAGCGAGGCATTGGACACCTCCATGGCGGTCAACCCGGTCATCATGGTTTGATATTCATAGATCAGCTGCAAAGTACCTTGGGAAGCCTCCGCCTGGTACGGAGTATAAGCACTATAAAATTCTCCCCGAGTCGCGAGCTGCCAAACTACGGCAGGGATATGATGCTCATATGCCCCGGCACCAATGAAATTGAGAGGATGTCCATCTTGTTCCGCACGTTCCTGCATGAGGCGAGAGATCTCCATCTCGCTCATTGACTCCGGGATGCCATCCAGGGCTTGGATACACAGCTCGGCAGGGATCTCATCGAACAGGTCGTCGATACTCTCTACACCTATCGCCGACAGCATCTCCCGAATCTCTTCTTTATTGTGTGGAATGAACGGCATCAAACCCTCAGCGCAGCTGATGCATGGAGATCAGGATATACCCATGACGGATGGGTTTTCGGGTACACCGAGTGCGTCGAGTTTGTCGTAGAGCAAGGCAGAACATGTAAGGCATAGTGATTCTTATGGTTTTCGTGTTCTAACGCCGCTATCCGACAAAGGCGGCGTGCTATGAGTCCTGAAAACTCATTCGTCATGGGTATACAACGGCACACCCAAAAAATTGGCATTTATTCCTCGGCCTCGAGCAGTTTGGCGTAAGCTTGCACATCTAACAATCCATCCAAGGCCGAATCATCATCGGGTTGCAACTTAAACAACCAGCCATCGCCGTAGGCATCCTGATTAATTGACTCCGGGGTATCCGCCAGTTCGTCATTAATCTCAGTGACCTCTCCAGCCATGGGCGCGTAGACATCAGAAGCGGCCTTGACGGATTCCACTACTGCGCAAGCCTCTTCAGCTTCCAGCTCTGTTCCCACTTCAGGACATTCTACGTACACCAGATCTCCGAGCAGTTGTTGGGCATGATTGGTAATTCCAACGGTCACAGTCCCATCGTCTTCCGACCGTACCCATTCATGGTTTTTTGTGTAGTAAAGATCCTCAGGTATGTCACTCATTACTCTGTCTCCGATAACGATTCAATCAACTCAGAAGCTGTTTTGAAATCTATTAGGCAAGCGCAAGATCAAGTAAAAAATCGCTTAGGACATGCAATTCAAATACACGACTTACCCCGCCGCACAAACGGTGGCCTCACCACCCTGGCCGACAGATATTTACTCCTTATCTCAACCCGGCATGCGTCTGCGGTAGCCGCAGGAACACGCGCCAAGGCAATACCTAACTTCAGAGTAGGAGAATAGGTACCACTGCTAATCACGCCCTCCCCGACGCCATCTACTATCACCCGTTGATGGCTACGTAGCACCCCTTTGCCTTGCAGAACCAGGCCAACCCTTTTACGCTTCACACCATCACGACGCTGAGCCTCCAAGGCGTCTCGGCCGATAAAGTCTCGATCCTCCGGCAGCCAGGCTACCGTCCAGCCTGAACCGCACTCCAGAGCGGTGATGGTTTCATCCATATCGGTACCATAGAGGTTCATGCCCGCTTCCAAACGCAGGGTATCTCTTGCCCCCAGTCCCACAGGTTTAACCCCGCTGTCCAATAGCCGCCGCCAAAATTCGGCAACCTGATCATTAGCGATCATCAACTCGAATCCGTCCTCACCCGTATATCCTGTACGCGATATGAACAGGTCCTCCAACACTGCTGCGGTGAACGGCGGCAATGCGGCAGTGGCCCGGCGATCCCGGTCATTCATTTGTTGCAAAACGAGGTCTCTGGCCTTAGGGCCTTGCACTGCGACCATTGCCAGATCATCTCGCTCATGAAGCGTCACACCGTAGCCGCTGGCCTGGTTTTGCATCCAATCCAGATCCTTGTCACGAGTAGCCGCATTGACGACCAGACGATAAGAACCCGTGGGCATCCGATATACGATGAGGTCATCGAGCACACCACCTTGATCGTTCAGCATACAACCGTAGAGCGCCTTGCCAACCTTATCGAGTTTATCCACATCATTGGCCAACAACTGACGCAGATAGTCCCTGGCCTGGGGGCCTGCCACCTCGACAATGGTCATATGAGAAACATCGAACATCCCGGCAGCACGGCGTACTTGATGGTGCTCTTCCAATTGAGAACCATAATGAAGTGGCATATCCCAGCCGCCGAAATTCACCATTCGCGCATTTTGCTCAACATGATGATGATACAGCGAGGTTCGTTTTGCCATAGA
>JBDLIZ010000381.1:0-5678 GCA_039714615.1 Pseudomonadota bacterium
ATAATTAGAGGCCGGCGGAGAGCATCATGAGTCAGAACAGTTCGCTGCGGGTACCGGAATTTAGCAACGAAAAAGCACGCGGGTGCATGGATCTTTTCACCTCCACGGAAGCTTACGGCTGCAGTGAAATCCATTTCAGGACCGACCCCGACACGCAACTGAAAGCCATCATCGCCATCCACAGCACCACCCTGGGTCCGGCTGCAGGGGGTTGCCGCTGCCGGCCCTACCCCTCCACAGAGGATGCTATTGAAGATGCACTTCGCCTAGCTCGCGGTATGACATTCAAGGCGGCTCTCGCCGGTCTGCCCTACGGGGGTGGAAAGGCGGTGTTAATCCGGCCTGCCACAATCCGCGACCGGGAAGCCTACTTCGAGTCTTTCGGTGATTTCGTCGACAGTCTCCACGGACGTTATAGCACCGCGGTTGACAGCGGCACGAGCACGCAAGACATGGATATTGTTGCCCGCCGCACCCACTATGTATTGAGCACCTCCAAAGACAAAGGCGGTTCCGGTGACCCATCACCCTTTACCGCAAAAGGCGTGTGCCTGGGCATTGAAACCGCGATAAAGCATGTCCTGAAGCGCATGACGCTGGAAGGCGTTTGTGTCGCCATACAGGGCGTGGGGCATGTTGGCTACGCATTGGCCCGGGAGCTGCATGCTAGGGGCGCGAGGCTGATTGTTGCCGATACTCACGCAGGCCATGTGCTAAGGTGCAATGCTGAGTTCGATGCAAAAATAGTTGCCCCGGAGTCGATCTATGATCAGCCCTGTGATGTGTTCGCGCCCTGCGCGCTTGGGGGCATTGTTAACGACGCGACCATCAATCGTTTCAATACACGCATTATCGCAGGTGCAGCGAATAATCAGCTTGAACATGAAAGGCATGGCCAGTTACTGCATCAGCGCGGTATTCTATATGTGCCGGACTACGTCATTAACTCCGGTGGCCTGATTCATGTCCTCGTCAGCGATCAGGGTGAGCGGGACGAAAAGCTGCACTCGATGGTTAATAGACTAAATGATCTGTTTGCTCGAAGTGTGCACTCCGGCACATCGCCTCTCCATCAAGCGACGCTCATGGCTGAGGAAATTCTCGGGAGGAAAACAGCTGCCTGACAATTATCAATTCTAACAAGGCGGTCGGGGTTCTTGACTTAGGGTATAGGTATAGATCCGTCAACCCTGATATTTTTGGAGAGCGATACCCATGACGAATGAGTTTTCAGAACACATAACACACCGCCTTTGCCGCATAGCCGCGTTAGAACACGAAAACCATAGGAATAACTATGCCTTACGTGTTCTGCCTTGCTCTGCGACAAACTCGGCGCACTCTGCGCACCTGAAAACCCACCCATCATGGGTATAAGTCATGTCCGCACAGAAACCGACCATACGATTCGAGCAAAAAGCGGTTACAGCCGCCGCGCCGGAAGCAGTGGCCGAATCGGCTCAGGCTGTTGCGAAGTTTGAAATTCACTACCACCAGTATCTGAATTTCAGGGGTGAAGCCACGCAGCCGTTGCCGGACTTCGCCGGTAATGCACAGCAAATGACGGGCTTCTACAAAACCATGGTCCTGACCAGGCTGTTTGACCGCAAGGCCATTGCCCTGCAACGCACCGGCCAGCTGGGCACCTATGCATCCTCACTCGGCCAGGAGGCGATCGGCGTTGCCTTAGGCACGGCCATGCGTCCTGACGATGTCCTATTACCCGCCTACCGCGAATACGCTGCACAGTTCCTGCGTGGGGTGCGCATGACCGACATTCTGCTGTATTGGGGTGGTGACGAGCGCGGCATGGACTATCGAATCCCACGTGAGGATTTTCCTATCTGTGTACCGATTGCCAGTCAGTCAACCCACGCCGTGGGCGTTGCGTATGCCTTCAAGTATCGCCAGCAACCGCGGGTTGCGGTATGTGTACTGGGCGACGGCGCCACCTCGAAAGGAGACTTCTACGAAGCGATCAATGTCGCGGGTGCCTGGCATCTGCCGGTGCTATTCGTGATCAATAACAACCAGTGGGCGATTTCAGCCCCCCGGCACAGCCAAAGTGCCGCGGAGACTCTGGCACAAAAGGCAATTGCCGCCGGCTTTAGTGGGGAACAGGTTGACGGTAACGATATCATTGCACTCTATGAGCGCGTACAGCAAGCACTGGAGAACATTCGCGACACGGGCCGGCCCATGCTGATCGAGGCCCTGACCTATCGCATCTGTGATCACACCACAGCCGACGATGCCAGGCGGTACCGCTCGGACCGAGAAGTTGAAACCCAGCGCGCCTACGACCCACTGCGGCGTCTCAAACAATACCTGCTAGAGGCCGGTTATTGGGATTCAGACAGGGATAAGGCGCTTATGGAAATCTGCAATACCGACATCGACGCCGCGGTAAAAACCTATCTCGATACGCCGGCACAGGGGCTGGAGAGCATGTTCGACTACCTGTATGAAAACCTGCCCGACGCGCTGGTGGAGCAACGAACGCAGGCCAGCCGGAACAACAGCCATGGCTGAAATTACGCTGGTAGAAGCAGTCAACCTGGCACTGGCTCATGAACTGCAGGCCAACGGAAACGTACTGGTGATGGGTGAGGACGTCGGTGTCAACGGCGGTGTATTCCGTGCTACTGCCGATCTTCAGCAACGGTTTGGCGCTGAGCGGGTGCTGGACACGCCGTTGTCAGAGGCACTGATTGCCGGCATGGCGATCGGCATGGCCGCCCAGGGGCTCAGACCGGTCGCCGAGATCCAGTTTATGGGTTTTATCTACCCAGCCATAGACCAGATGTTGAATCACGCCTCCCGGTTGCGTACCCGTACCCGCGGGCGACTGACCTGCCCGTTGGTGTTACGCGCACCTTTCGGTGGCGGCATTCACGCACCGGAACACCATTCGGAAAGCACGGAAGCGCTGTTTGCGCATATCCCAGGACTGCGAGTGGTCATCCCCTCCTGCCCGTTGCGCGCCTATGGACTGCTGCTCGCCGCAATACGCGATCCAGACCCGGTTGTGTTCCTTGAACCTAAACGCATCTATCGCATCACCACCCAGGAAGTCGCTGATAACGGCGAAGCACTGCCGCTGGACAGCTGTTTCATCTTACGTGAGGGTTCCAATGTCACTCTGGTCACCTGGGGTGCAATGACCCACGAAACGCTGCAAGCGGCCGATGATCTGGCTGAACAAGGCATCTATGCCGAAGTCATTGATGTCGCAACCCTGAAGCCACTCGACATGGATACGATTCTGCAATCCGTCGCCAAGACCGGGCGCTGTGTCATTGTGCACGAGGCCGCGCGCAGTGGCGGACTTGGCGGCGAGATTTCCGCCGGAATTGCGGAGCAAGGCCTGCTGCACTTACTGGCACCTATAGAACGTGTTACCGGGTATGATACGGTGATGCCGCTGTTCCGACTGGAGCAATGCTACCTGCCCAACAAGGAACAGATCATTGCCGCCGTTCAAAAGACATTGGAGTTTGCGTGAAGATATTCAAGCTGCCCGACCTCGGTGAGGGTCTGGTTGAAGTTGAAATCGTCGAGTGGCATGCCAACCAAGGGGATAAAATCCGGGAGGACGAGTTATTGGTCGCCGTGGAAACCGCAAAAGCCATTGTCGATATCCCCAGCCCGCAGACGGGGCGTATCAAACACTGCTACGGAAATCCCGGTGACGTTGTTCACGTAGGCGATCCGCTGGTGGAATTTGATACCGAGGCAGAGAAAAAACCCGATGCCGGTACCGTAGTCGGTAAAGTGGAAGTGGGCAAGGCAGTGCTGCAAGAGTCACCGGCAATGCCAAGCGACAAAGCAGGCACGGTGCGAGCAACACCCGCCGTGCGCGCACTCGCACACCGGCTGAACGTTGATCTCGCCGTGGTCACGCCCAGTGGAGAGGACGGCATGGTGAGGGCAGAAGATGTCCAGCGGGTGGCGAAAATATTCTCCGAGGTCGGCCCGCTGGAACGACTGCATGGCGCTCGCAGGGCCATGGCCCGCAACATGGCAAAGGCACATGCCGAGGTGGTTGGCGTTACGATATCGGATGATGCGGATATCGAAACCTGGTCCAACGCGGGTGATATCACCATTCGCCTGATTCGTGCCATTACCGCAGCCTGCCAGGCCGAGCCATCACTGAATGCCTGGTATGACAGTCATTCACTCGGTCGACGCCTGATACCACAACTGCACCTGGGGGTGGCTGTCAATACCGAGGATGGTCTGTTTGTGCCGGTGTTACGCGATGTTGGAAACAAAGATGAACAAACGCTGCGCCGCGAACTCGATGCGCTGAAAAAGCAGGTTCGCTCACGCAAGATTCAACCCGAGGACCTGCGCGGGCAGACCTTTACCCTGTCAAATTTCGGAACAATTGCCGGACGCTACGCCAATCCGGTCGTACTGCCACCGACGGTCGCCATACTGGGTGCGGGGAAATGCCGTCCACAGGTGATTGTGGACGAGGGTAGTCCCGCGGTTCACCATATCCTGCCCCTGTCCCTAACCTTTGATCACCGCGCCGTGACCGGTGGCGAAGCGAGCCGCTTTCTCGGAGTCGTAATCGAGGATTTACAGGTACCGGAATAAACCCAGTGTTGGTCACACCCTTTCGGCTCATTCGTAGTGGTATACCCATCCGTCATGGGTATAAAGAAAAAACCCGAATTCTGATCGGCCCCTCGGCTGACCCATCGAGACACCGGAGGGTTGGCTGGTAGTGACCCACGTGTGAAATGTTCGGTGGTATTCAGCGCATTAGCGGGACGGATCCATGGACAGCCTCTAAGGAATGCGAACGACACACTTCCCTAACTGGCGCCGAATGATCGTTCGTAAGGCGCATAGCCTAGCTATGTAACTTTTGTCGCAACGCCGAAGACGGACGATAAGGCAAGTCAGATGGGGAAGTGTGTTGGTAGTATTCCTAAGCATTCATGCTCTTACAACTGTTTCCAGTCCTCCCTGTGATGCCATATACGCAAGATCAAAATACAGCTGCTGGTAATTGCAGACCGCACAACATAGTCGCGTAGCACGAAATCCCGAATACTTTCCGGATCTGGCGCCAAAGCAACCGGATGACCGAGTTGAGGTTGATCCCGAAGCAGAGCAATACCCTGCACCAGCCGTGCAGCCATTCTGTTCGCCGCCGGTGGATCGTACTCCTCGATAAACTGTCGAAGTCGAATGAGATCACCGACCGCTTTGTCGGTGTACTCAAGCCTCATGGCTTGGGTGGTGGTAGCTCGTCGTCAGTTCCCCAGCTTTGCAGCCATTGCTCCACGGTATCTCCATCAACTACCTTTCCCTGGTTTGCGGAATCCAATGCTTCCAGCGTCTCCTGCCAACGCTGTAGCTCCTGTGCCTCGCGCTCAAGATACTCTTTAATCGCTTGATTTATCAACCAGTTTTTACTCCTGCTCAAGCGTTTAACAGCATCTTGCAGATGCTTTTCAATATCTGGTTGTAGACGAATACTGGTGACAGCCATTGATATAGCCTCAGATGATTACAATGTATTACATTGTAGCATATCGGCTAAACTATGCCTGAATGAAGAGTTATTGTCAAATCTGGTGTTTGCGCATATTGAATTAGGCGGCGGCCTGGTCGGCCTTAGTTACCTCAACACCATCTTGAAATTTCACGCCGGTAAT
>JBDLIZ010000382.1:0-5678 GCA_039714615.1 Pseudomonadota bacterium
CAATAAGGCAGCAGGCGTGGTCCGCGCCTAAGATCCGGGGGTGAAAAACCAGCCCAAAAAAATGGTATATTGCCATCCTCGATTCACCCTACACAATCTGGGCCGGGGAAATGGGGCTTGCTTGCAATCTGACGTTTAGCCGGGCAAATACGTAACTCGCGGCAAATGGTTTCTCTGGATGCACTGTGCACCCCGAGACCCATCCGCCACGAGTATAACGATCCAAGTAAATGGGAGTCATTTCGTGGTCATCAAACATATCATCGGGTTGTTTTCCAACCCTAAATTAGAATGGGAGTCGATCCACCGTGAGCAATGTTCCATTGCCAAGTGTTTCGCAACCCACACCTTGTTCCTGGCGGCCATCCCGGCGATTTGCGGATTTATAGGCACCACCCAGATCGGCTGGCGTATCGGTACCGGTACACCGGTCAAGTTAACCATGGAAAGCGCCCTGCCCATCACTATCCTTTATTACCTGGCCATGCTGGTCGCCATAGCCAGTATCGGGGCAATGATCAAATGGATGGGCAAGACCTATGACGCAGACCGACCCTTCTCCCGAGCCATCGTGTTGGCCTCATATACGGCAACTCCGCTTTTTCTGATCGGCATCTTCCAGCTCTACCCCATTCTTTGGCTCAACATGGTGCTGGGCCTGCCGGCTCTGGCCTACACCGTTTATCTGCTCTACACCGGGCTGCCCATCATGATGGAGGTCTCCACCGAAAAGGGATTTTTGTTTTCCAGCGCGGTACTGGCCGTCGGGCTGGTAACCCTGGTGGCCACCCTGGCGGCCACGGCGATTCTCTGGGGTTACGGATTCGAGCCAACCTTCACGATATCCCGATAGTTTTCTCTAACAACCACCTTACTCGTCGAAGGATAGTTTTCATCCTTCGACACATTAAGTCATGAAAATATTATTAATTCCTTACGCTCTATCTTTAAATCCGGGAGAGACCCATGTCTGACCATACCACATACAACGACAAGGTCGTCCGGCAGTTTGCTGTCATGACCCTGGTCTGGGCCATCGTCGGCATGTCTGTAGGCGTATTGATCGCCGCACAGTTGGCCTGGCCAGTGCTCAACTTCGATATCCCCTGGCTGACCTTCGGTCGCCTGCGTCCGCTGCACACCAATGCGGTGATCTTCGCCTTCGGCGGTTCCGCCCTGTTTGCCGCTTCATATTATGTGGTACAACGCACCTGCCATGTCCGACTATTATCGGACAAGCTGGCGGCCTTCACCTTCTGGGGATGGCAAGCCATCATCGTAGCGGCCGCTATCACTCTGCCCCTGGGCTTTAGCCAGAGCAAAGAATATGCAGAACTGGAATGGCCCATCGATATCGCGATCGCCGTGGTATGGGTAAGCTATGCCGTCGTCTTTTTCGGCACCATCATGAAACGCAAAACCCCGCACATCTATGTGGCCAACTGGTTCTTTGCCGCATTGATCGTTGCCGTGACGATGCTTCATGTCGTCAATAGCATCGAGATACCGGTGAGCTTCCTTAAGTCCTATCCCGTCTATGCTGGAGTCCAAGATGCCATGGTCCAGTGGTGGTACGGACACAATGCAGTGGGATTCTTCTTGACCGCGGGCTTCCTGGGAATAATGTATTACTTCATACCCAAGCAGGCCAATCGGCCGCTCTACTCTTACCGGCTATCCATCGTGCATTTCTGGGCCCTGGTGTTTACCTATATCTGGGCCGGCCCCCATCACCTGCATTACACCGCGCTCCCGGACTGGGCCCAATCCCTAGGCATGGTATTCTCGCTGATCCTGCTGGCACCCTCATGGGGAGGCATGATCAACGGGGTGATGACACTCTCCGGCGCCTGGGAAAAACTTCGCACCGACCCGGTGATCCGCTTCCTGATCGTCTCGGTGTCTTTCTATGGCATGGCCACCTTCGAGGGCCCCATGATGGCCATCAAGACGGTGAACTCGCTGTCACATTATACGGACTGGACCATCGGCCATGTGCATTCCGGAGCCCTGGGCTGGAACGCCCTGGTGAGTTTTGGCATGCTGTATTTCCTCGTCCCCCGTTTATATGGACGCGAACTCTATAGCCTCAAACTCGTCGAGGTCCACTTCTGGACGGCCACCGTCGGGATCGTGCTTTATGCCTCCTCGATGTGGGTGTCGGGCATCATGCAGGGATTGATGTGGCGGGCGGTGAATACCGACGGGACATTGACCTACAGCTTCGTTGAGTCGGTAGAGGCCATGCACCCCTTCTACATCGTACGGTTCACCGGTGGGGCCCTGTTCCTGTTCGGGACACTCGTCATGGCCTACAACATGTGGAAAACAGCAGTCGGCGCTCGCAGCATAGAGACGGCGATTCCGGAACCTGCACACTAAGGACTTTAAGATGGCTAACGCTCATGAAAGGGTCGAAAAGAATGTCGGCATGCTGATTATTATCACCCTACTACTCGCCCTGGTGGGCGGTCTGGTCCAGATCGTTCCTCTGTATTTTATGCCATCGACCACCAAGGCGGTTACCGGGCTCGAACCCTACGATGCCTTGCGCTTGACTGGCCGGGATATCTATATCCGTGAGGGCTGCTATCTCTGTCATTCACAGATGATCCGGCCGTTTCGTGCCGAAACAGAGCGCTATGGTCACTACTCGGTCGCCGGTGAATTCGTCTATGACCGTCCCTTTCAGTGGGGCTCCAAGCGTACCGGGCCCGATCTGCACCGGGTCGGGGGACGCTACAGCGACGCGTGGCACCGTGTACATTTGATCAATCCACGCGATGTGGTGCCGGAATCCATCATGCCCGGTTATCCCTGGTTGGAGGAAAACCCCGCAGATCCCTCGGATATACAGACCAAGATGCGCGCCCTGCGCATGCTGGGCACCCCCTATACGGACCAACAGATCGAGAACGCCCCCCAAGCCCTGCAAGGCAAGACCGAGATGGATGCCATCATCGCCTATATGCAGGACCTGGGCACCGCCATAAAAACCCGAAGGTGATCTAAATGGATATCAGCACATTCGAATCCCTGAGAACGGTTGTTCTGCTGCTCGCATTCCTGGCCATCGTCATCTGGGCCTGGAGAAAAAAACGTAAAAGGGGATTTGATGAAGCCGCACGCCTTCCTTTAGAGGAGGATAGGCCGCCCAACCCCGAGGAACATCGAAATGAATGAATTCGTAAGTGAATACTGGACTTGGTATATCTCCATCCCCACGATCCTCGGGATCATAGGATGTTACGTACTGGTCCTGTGGATGTCGACCAAGAAACGTACCGGGGAAGAGATCAAAACCATGGGGCATGTCTGGGACGAAAACCTGGAAGAGCTCGATAATCCGCTTCCGAACTGGTGGCGCTGGATGGTCTACAGCACCCTGATTTTCAGCGCCGTCTACTTGGTCCTATATCCAGGGCTGGGCAGTTTCAGCGGCGTGCTCAACTGGACCTCCACCGGTCAGTACGATAAAGAGGTGCAGGTCGCCAAAGAAAAGTACGGGCCCATCTTCGCCCGCTATGCCACCCAGGACATCGAGGTGATAAGCAAGGACCCCGACGCCTTGGCCATCGGCCAGCGCATGTTCATCAACTACTGCTCGACCTGTCATGGCTCAGATGCAGGGGGTGGTCCCGGATTTCCGAACCTCACGGACAACAGCTGGCTTTACGGCAGCACCCCACAGGCGATCAAGACCAGCATCCTCAATGGCCGTAAAGGGGTGATGCCTCCCATGGGAGCGGCCCTGGGTGGTGATGAGGGCATCGCACAAGTAGCCGCCTATGTCATGAGCCTCAGCGGTCGCGAAGCTGATCCCGAGCTGGTGGCCGCGGGTAAGGCTAAATTTGCCATCTGTGCCGGCTGCCACATGCCCGATGGCAAGGGTAACCAGGCCTTAGGGGCGCCCAACCTGACCGACGATGCCTGGTTATACGGCGCCTCACTTGGGACCATAAAGAAAACCATACGTGATGGCCGCAATGGGGTCATGCCCGCCCACCAGGATTTTCTCGGTGAGGACAAATCCCACCTCATCGCAGCCTATATCTACAGCCTGTCAAACAAACCATAACCCGCCTTCCGAGCTTGGGCCCCACCCCAAGCTCAATTTTTAACAAACCGCTCAACACCCAAGATATGCCTGATAAAACCCGTACCGAGGTTCCTCGTATTCAAACCATTATTGCCGTTCTCTGGCCATCGTTTCTCTCCGCAGGGGTAGCCGCCATTATCTTTTTTACGGTATTCGATCCAGCGGAGATTTTCGCCTGTATGGGCGGACCAGAGATTTCGCGCATCGGGGCCTATACCCTCGGTTTTTTCATGTTCTGGCTATTGACCGCCTCATCCTGTGTGCTGGCGCTTTATTTCAATAAGCCCTGCCCTAAGATAGACAAATCCAGAGCCTGATCACATAAAGATACCAACCCATGGACAGAAGACCGACAGGTGGTGGTAGAGGCAACGCCCCCCCCCTAGAGCAGGAACTCTACGCGAGGCATGAAAGGATATATCCCCGTGAGGTCCACGGAGTGTTCGCCAATCTCCGCCTGCTGGGGGTCTTGGTCCTCTTAGGTCTCTATTACGGACTCCCCTGGCTGCGCTGGGAGGGGCGCCAAGCGGTGCTGCTGGATCTTCCGGCGCGCCAGTTCCATATCTTTGGCACCACCTTCTGGCCCCAGGACTTTTTCTATCTCGCCGTGCTGTTGATCATTGCCGGCCTGTCACTGTTTTTCTTCACCGCGCTAGCCGGAAGGCTCTGGTGCGGCTATGCCTGCCCGCAGACGGTATGGACCGAGGTGTTCCTCTGGATCGAGCGTAAGATCGAGGGCGACCGCCCTAAGCAGATCAAACTCGACCAAGCGCCCTGGACTCCTCGCAAGATCTTTATCAAGGGCAGCAAGCACACGATATGGATCCTGTTTTCACTGTACACAGGATTTACCCTGGTGGGTTATTTCACCCCTATCACTGAGCTGATCAATCAAACGGCAAGCTTAGGATTGGGGCCATGGCAAACCTTCTGGATCCTGTTCTACGGCTTTGCCACCTATGGGAATGCGGGCTGGATGCGAGAACAGGTTTGTATCTATATGTGCCCTTACGCACGCTTCCAGAGTGCCATGTTCGACAATGACACCCTCATCATCTCCTATGATAAGCAACGCGGGGAACCCAAGGGCTCGCGTAAGCGGCGTGCCGACCATCGTGCCCTGGGATTGGGCGACTGTATAGATTGTGGTCTGTGCGTACAGGTATGCCCAACGGGAATCGATATCAGGGACGGCCTGCAATATGAATGTATCGGCTGTGCCGGCTGCATCGATGTGTGCAATCAGATCATGGAAAAAATGGATTATCCAAAGGGGCTGATTCGCTATACTACTGAAAAGGCCATGCAAGAGGGTAAGGCCCACATCTTGCGCCCGCGCATATTCATCTATGCTACCCTGTTACTGGCGATGAGCATCGGACTGTTCTACTCCATCAGCCAACGCGTCCCCCTGGAGCTGGATGTCATTCGTGATCGCAACGCCCTGTATCGAGAGACCCACGAAGGCTTGGTTGAGAACATCTATACCCTGAAGGTCATCAACAAAGATACTGTCGAACATAGCTACCGGCTCGCGGTGTCTGGACTCGACGGTGTGGAGCTGATCAACAAGATGGAA
>JBDLIZ010000383.1:0-5677 GCA_039714615.1 Pseudomonadota bacterium
TTCTACCATTAATGTGTGAATCTCCGTTCCCGGGCTCGTCCAACAAACGGTTCAGATTGTGGTTCGCTCCGCTCTCACAATCTAACCTTATTCGTTAGGGGAGGGTTGAATCGTTGGGTTGCGAGTAAAGACGGCCCCAGCTATAAGCCAGGTCCTTCCCTTCGCGGTATACGATCTCTAGCGTGTGTAAGAAACGGTCTTGCAAAACGGGATGGGTCCATATATGGGATGAGGTACGAACCCCAACTTACGCGATAATCGTCGCCGGGGTGAAACGCTCCATGAAATAACACAGGCAGTCTTGGCGGATGACGCGCTCGTCCAGCGTCAGCATTGACGGCATGATCGGACGGGCTAGAACGAGACGGTTATCCTGGGTGTCGATATACCGGTCGGTGACTTCAATGCCATGTTCGTCTTTGGCCACTAAGGGCGCTCGGTCGGTATTTAGCATGCCTAGGCTGGTGCCTCCTGGCAGCTCCTGGAAATTAAGTCGATCCACATCGTCATTGAATACCACGTCAACACCCTTGCGGCCGAAACTGAAGCTGATGTCATCGTGTACTTTGACTTGCGCTACGGTGTGAAAAAGATCGATATCATGTTCGGCGACGGGATGGTGGGGGATTGCGGACAGGTGCAGACAGGCCTCCAGATATTCCAGGGCGTGGTCCCGACCATGGTGTTCTCCGGGTTTGCCGCATTCCAGGGTTGTCGCGGGGCAAAGTTTGGCGAAGGCCATAGATTGCACGCCCTGGGGGCGAATGAAATAAACCACGGTACGGCTGAAAAGGGTAGCGAGCTGCAGGAACCGGTGATCGAGGACGTTGACGCAGGCGTAATGGGGATTCAGTCCGGTGTTGTTATGCATGTCCACGCTGGCGAACACCTCGCGCCTGGCCATGATGTCTACGATCTGATGCATCATCTGGGCCTCGGGGTAGTCTGTCATTTTCTTTGATGCGCCGGGCCAGATCCTGTTGTAATCGGGTTGACTATCAAGACGCCGCAGGCCGTCTCTGGCGGCCTTGATATTTCCCACCAGGATGGATAGGGCACGGGGCAGTTCCTGGTTGTGGTATTTTATTAGCAGCGCTTGAAGTGCCTGCAAGCCGGTGTACTCGTTGCCGTGCAATAATACCGAGAGGAACAAAGGCCGTGTTCTACGCCCCGGCAGGTGTATCAAGGTGGGGCCTGGCAGAAAGGTATGCAACATGGTTGCAGGGCTGTCGAGCAATTCGGGTGGGATGGATTCGAGCTGGTGTAACATCGCTTATTATATTTGAATGACCTGTTCGGGATGCGGTGGGTTCAGCGTGGAGCCTTGATTAGATATTATGGGTTTTTAGCTCCCGGTCGCAATACCGCGAAGGCGATGTTTCTCAGAATCTGCAAAATCATTAAGCGCAAGTCATAGTCTGCAAGATAGGCTCCTAGGAGCCTGTCGGATTTAGGCAACACTTACAAAAAAGGATTCTCCATTGTCCGTCAAGATTCTCCACCGCCCTTTCAAAGAACAGCTTAAGACCTTCGGACCTGCCGTCTTGATCACCGTCTTGGGGTTTATCGCCGCCTATCAATATGTCGGGCCCGCCCCCCCGGATTCGCTGGTGATCGGTACCGGACAGCCCGAAGGCGCCTACTATCAGATTGCCCGGCGTTACCGGGAAATCCTGGCTCGGGAGGGCATCAAGCTCGAGTTGCGCGCTACTGCTGGCTCCATCGAGAATGTTGGATTGCTGGAATCCGACTCCAAAGCGGTGGATGTTGCCTTCGTCCAGGGTGGTACGGGGGGTGGTGTAGGGGCGCAGCGGCTACAGTCACTGAGCAGCTTGTATCCCGAGCCGTTATGGGTCTTCTATCGCAGGGAGCAGCCGGTAAAGCGGTTCACGGATCTGCATGGCAGGCGTATTGCGGTCGGCAAGCAGGGCAGCGGAACCCGCGTTTTGGCGCTGCAGCTGCTTGCGGATAATGCCATTGAGCAATCATCCGCATCGCTGATTACACTCAGTAATGGTGAGGCCGCCGAGGCCCTCGTGCAGGGGAGGATAGATGCCGCCTTTTTCGTGGCTTCCTTGGAGTCCGGGTTTATTCGGGACTTGTTGCAGAGGCCTGATATCGGCTTGATGAGCTTCGAGCGTGCCCAGGCCTACACCCGTCTCCACCGCTTCCTCTCGCGAGTGACCTTGCCCGAGGGTATCGTCAATTTGCATGACAATATCCCGTCTGACGACAAGCAGTTACTGGCGGCTACGACCAACCTTGTGGTTCGCTCCGATATTCATCCCGCCCTGGTGGGTCTGCTGCTAACGGCAGCCTCGGAGGTGCATGGAGTGGGAGGCTGGTTTGCAGACAACGATGAGTTTCCTTCTCCTGAGTACCTGGATTATCCCCTCAATAAAGAGGCGCACCGATTCTTCAAGTACGGCCCATCCTTGCTGCAGCGCTACCTTCCGTTCTGGGCCGCCAATCTCATCGATCGTCTGAAGATCATGCTGGTGCCGTTATTTGCCCTGTTACTGCCGTTCATCAAATTCATGCCGCCGGTATATCGCTGGCGCATGCGTTCCAGGATCTATCGCTGGTACCGGGAACTCAATACCCTGGATCAGAAGAGCTATCAGGAGGGGTTTGATCGGTACATTGATGACTACCTCGCCGAGCTGGACAGGATCGAGCACGAGGTTGCCAAAGTCTCCGTCCCGCTATCTTATGCCGAGGAACTGTATCACCTGCGGGTTCACATTGCCTTGGTCAAGGACAGTATGAGGAGCATGCGGCCTGGTGCCGAATGATCGTTCGTATTCAAGGCCTGATAACACAGGTGCATGGCCAAGCTACCGCGTTTATTGGCCTGTTTGGGCGCTGGATAATACCCTATCGAGGGTCTCCAGCCTCTGCGGGGTGCCGATATCAAACCAAGGTCCTTGATAGTGCTCGGCACTGACGAGATCGTGTTGGGCAGCTTGGCGTAACAGAGGGGCTAGAGGAAACCTGCCATCGGTACAGTGCGCAAAGAACTTAGGATGATAATAAGCAATGCCGCTGAAGGTGAGTTTCGGTGCCTCGTCCAGACCCAGACGGCCTTCTCGCATAGAGAAATCGCCCTGCGGATGGTGGGGAGGATTGTTCACCAGCACCAGATGCGCCAGATCTGGCGGGGAAAATATGCGGGGTCTGAAGGCATAATCGCACCATATGTCACTATTTACCACTAGAAACGGCTCTTTACCGAGTAGGGGCAGGGCTCGGAAGATGCCGCCACCGGTCTCCAGGGCCAATTCTCTCTCATCCGAATAATGGATGGTCAGTCCGTAATGACGGCCATCGCCGAGTGTTCCGCGAAGTTTTTCCGACAAGTGTGCAGTATTGATGACGACTTCAGTAAAACCGCCTTTGGCCAGGGCGTACAGATGATGCTCGATCAGGGGTCTTCCCCCGACCTTCAGCAAGGGCTTGGGTGTGTGGTCGGTCAGTGGCCGCATTCGCTCGCCCCGACCCGCGGCCAGGATCATGGCCTTCATGGTATCGTCTGAGCCTCGAGACGCTGTTCGATATCCAGGGATTGCAGCAGCCTCGATAGTGGGGCCGTTTGCGGATGACGTCTGCAGATTTCGGACAGGTAACGGAAGGTGAGGGGGATGTTTCGCAGATAAGCTGGTTTTCCATCGCGGTGATAGAGGCGTGCAAAGATACCGCATACCTTCAGTTGACGTTGTATCCCCATCAGGTCGAACCAGCGCAGGAAGGTTTCGTCGTCCACGGCGCCCATGATCTCGGCCGCTACGATCGCATCCCGGTATCCCAAGGCCCAGCGGCTTACCCACTGCGGCGGCCAGGCGATATAGCTGTCCCTCAGTAAAGAAAGCAGGTCATAAGTCACGGGTCCGCGCACCGCATCCTGGTAGTCCAACAACCCTGGATTGTTATCGGACGTTAACATCAGATTACGGGAGTGATAATCGCGATGCACGAACACCTGAGGTTGAGCAAGTGCATGCCCTGCGAGGGTCGTGAAGGTCTGAGTCAAGAGGTCGTGGTCCCGCGGGGACAGTGTGATGTCCAGGTGCTTGGATAAAAACCAATCACGGAACAGTTCCATTTCCGCCAGCAGCAGGGTGCGATCATAGGCGGGGAGTTTCGAAGGGTCGGTAGATTGAATCTTCAACAGCGCCTGCAATGCATCCGCATACAGCGAATGGGCGTTGCTCTCGTTGAGGTGCTTCAGGTAGAGTTCGTCACCCAGGTCATCCAATAACAAAAAACCGGCTGCGAGATCCATTTCGTGGATATGGGGAACATGCAGCCCGGCGTCGGCGAGTTGACGGGTCACCTCGATGAAGGGGCGGCAATCCTCATTTTCCGGTGGGGCGTCCATGGCGATGTAGCTGCGACCGTTGTTCAGCACCCGGAAATAGCGTCTGAAACTGGCATCACCCGAGACGGGTGTTATCGAACAATGAGCTAATTCACAACCATTTTGCAGCCAGGCCTGGAGCCGTGACAGACGTTTCATTGGTGATGGTGATTAGTGTAGGTAATGGTGCTTGTGCTGCAATCGGATGATCAGATCACGGACGGTCTCGCTGGCGTCGCTACCTGGACTGGAGTCGTGGTAACGTCGTAAATCACTCAGAGCTGAGTGAAAGCACTCGAGTGAAGTCAATAACAGGCCCCGTTCACGATACTCATCGCTGCGCTGCGGATCCAGTAGCAGAATCTTGTTGATTAGCTCCAGAGTTCTTTCAGCGTCACCCCGATGATGGTAGATGGTCTTAAGATTCGAGAGCATGCGAATCAGGATGTCCTTGTTGCTGGCGGGTTGAAGGAAGGGCCCGAGATTGTCGACCTCGACATCAAGCAGGTTTTCCAACCGGTCAGTGAGGTCTTGTTCACTCAGCGAGATTCCCCCATTGAATGGATCGAGGACCACTTCACCTTCAGCGCAGGGCAGTTTTACTAGAAAATGGCCAGGGAAGGATATGCCTGACATATTGAGCCCCAATCGCTTGCCAAGCTCGATATAGATTACGGATAGGGTAATAGGTATGCCCTGGCGTCGATCCAATACCTCGTTTATATAGCTGTTGCGCGGATCGTAATAATCCGTAGTATTTCCGCTGAACCCCAGTTGTTCGAACAAAAAGCGGTTTAGAACATTAAGCCGGGTCTTGATGTCAGCGTCTTCGGGGAGTTGTTGGCTGATGTCCTTGACCCATTGTTTGATCTGTACCATATACTTGTCGGCGTCCAGTCCCGGATAGGTATCAGCGGCGATCGATAACGCGGCACGAAGCAGCCCGATCTGTTCATCGGGTTGGTTGGCCAGAGTAGTAAACGGGTTGTTGGCTACATTATGCATGCCTGAGCGAAGTATGTAGGTTGAATTATTGTTTTTGGTGTCGTTGTGCAATAGATTTATTATCCGCTGTCCTACAGGTTGTTGGCGGGTCGACTGGTTTGAGAAAATTGCAACGGGTACGTGTTTAACCATAGCACGAAATGGGGTGTTGTAGGAATAAGATCTATTACTCAATCCCTTCGCCAACATGGGGTAAGAGAAGGACGGTTGTATAAGGTGTTGGACGAAGCCGCTACGCGGAGAAAGGCTTTGAGGCCTGATTAAATCTAAAATGTAACCTCACGCCCTCGCATAGAGGGATCATTCAGCGACGAA
>JBDLIZ010000384.1:0-5673 GCA_039714615.1 Pseudomonadota bacterium
CGAGTGTCTTTGGCCATTGTCTTGCCGTGCGCATTTTCCACAACTGCAGGATTGTCCTGCCTACTTCAAAGGAGGTGTTTAACCACACTTAAAGAACGCCCGTGCTCGGGCATGTTGGATTGCGTTGGGTTGCCCCCCTACCGGGAATACCCGCGTTGCCTCTGACCAGGCATTGTCAGGTCGTTTTTGGGGGTAGTGCCCCATGACCGTTTCGCGCAAGCGAACTTGCCAGCTTTGGCTGTCAAGTGGTCAGAAACACTAACCAGATACGGAGAACACGATGAGAGACCTGAACTACCAACTTAAACAACTCTGCCACCAGTGCCGGGAAGGTGCGTTTAACACCCAGTCAAACCGGGAGCACATGCTGACACTGGTGGCCAATGAACTGCATGCCCTCGGCTATCGGGGTATGACGGCAAGATCGCTGAAGCCGAAGCACGTCGAGGCCTTGGTCAAGGACTGGTTCGCCAGAGAGCTTGCCATTGGCACGATCAAGAACCGTATGGCGGCCATCCGCTGGTGGGCCAGGAAGGTCAACAAGCAGAACGTAGTGGCGAGATCCAACGAGCACTATGGCATACCGGACCGGTGTTTCGTGACCAACGAATCGAAGGCCAAGTCCGTCAACCAATCACAACTGGATAAGGTTCGCGATGAACACGTGCGCATGAGCCTGGAACTTCAGCAGGCCTTCGGTCTGCGCCGGGAGGAGGCCATGAAGTTCCAGCCGAGCTTTGCCGACCGTGGCGATCACCTGGTTCTCAAGGCGAGCTGGACCAAGGGTGGTAGGGAGCGAACCATTCCGGTCCGGACCGAGGCGCAGCGGGACGTACTCAACCGCGCCCGCCGTCTGGCCGGCCTCGGCTCCCTGATTCCGAGCAACCGCAACTACGTACAGCAAATGCGTGTCTACGAGGGCAACACCTGCCAGGCCGGACTCTCCAAAATGCATGGCCTGCGCCATGCCTATGCCCAGAACCGCTACGAGGAACTGACCGGCTGGAAATGCCCGGCCGTCAGTGGACCGGCCAGCAAGTCACTGACCCAGGAACAGCGTGCCATTGACCGCGAAGCCCGGCTCACCATCAGCCGGGAGCTTGGTCATGAGCGGGAAGCCATAACCTGTGCCTACCTGGGAAGGTGAGATTTGGTTTGTTGGTGTAATGTTGTCCCATGAAACTCCATATCCTGAACGACTTGCATACCGAGTTCGAAGACTTCGACCCTCCGGTGACTGATGCGGACGCCGTGGTACTGGCTGGAGACATCGGTATAGGTATGGCAGGCCTATCTTGGGCGAAAACCCGATTTTCGGATAAAACAGTGATCTACGTGCCGGGGAACCACGAGTTCTACCATCACGACATTGCCCTGGTCGAGGAACTGAAGGCCCATTCACCGGACAACATCCATATCCTGAACGACGATCAGGTGATCATCGATGGTGTTCGGTTTCTCGGCAGCATCCTGTGGACGGACTTCGCCCTGTTCGGCGAGGCAGACAAGTTCTTTGCCATGCAACAGGCGCGGCAGCGGATGACGGATTTTTCCATCATTCAGAACCATGCTCAGCGGTTCACCCCCGAGGATGCCATCCGGCTGCACACAGCAAGCCGGGACTGGCTAGCGACAATGCTCGCTGAACCCTTTACCGGCAAGACCGTGGTGATCACCCACCATGCCCCTTCATCCCGGTCAGTGCACCCAAGGTATGCGCGAGATCTGCTGACACCGGCCTTCGCCAGTAATCTGGAGAATCTTATGGATGGCGACCGGGCAGTCTTGTGGATCCACGGACATATGCATGAATCGTTTGATTACGAGATCTATGGCACGCAGGTGATCTGCAACCCGCGCGGGTATGCCCCGAAGGCGCTGAACCCTGATTTCAGGGCGGATTGGGTGGTAGAGATCTGAGTCAGGCGTGAAGCCAGGGCAAGATAGCAGAGTGGCCGTGATTGTGGGCACTAAACCAAGTGATATTCGACATTAAATATAAATATCGTATAAATATCGACAGTAATGAGCGTTTTTCGACAGCGGATATATCTATTATTCGATAGCGCTGATATATTTCGACCAATTTTCGACCAGAGTAACAGGTTTTCGACAAATGCACCTTGAATTAGAAGCATCAGTCAGTTTCCAGGACGAGATCATTCCAAAGGGAACACAACTCGCCGGCTGGGCGGCGCTTGTCCAGGCACTCGGCCTTCAGGCGCCCGTTCGGCAGCCAAGCTGTGTTTCGGAGAAACACATCCGGGGTAGTCAACGGGAGGAAGGGCGTTGGCGCATTTTCGATAAGCGCTACCAACCCGGCAACCAGTTTGCCGAACACCTGGCCTTTGCCCTGCGCCATGAAAATATCGATCTACTGATATTAAAGCGCGCCTTCGAAGCGGTGCCTAAAGCTGTCCTGGAAGAGTACGTCAGGACCACGCCAGGCGGAACGCAGACACGACGCACCTGGTTCTTCTATGAAATGCTGACGGGGCAGACGCTGGACGTTGAAGAAGCGCCCAATGTCACGGCCGTCGATGCACTGGATGCCAGGGCCTATTTCACTGGTAAGGCAAAACTCTCCAGGCGTCACAAGGTGCGAGATAATTTGCTTGGCAGCGATGACTGGTGTCCAGTCATACGCAGAACAAATCAGCTTGAAGAGTTCGCCGCGCTGGGCCTAGCAGAACGCGCCGCGGAGACCGTCGGTCGCACAGGTCAACACCTCGTCACGCGGGCCGCCAGTTTCCTGTTGCTGGCTGACAGTCGTGCGAGCTTCGAGATCGAGGGTGAACGCGCACCGCGCAACCGGCTGGAACATTGGGGAAAGGCTGTTCTCCAGGCCGGGAAAAACGAACTCACGCTCGATGAAATCGTGCGACTTCACAGGGTCCTGATCAAGGATACGCGGTTTGTCTTCCCGGGCCTGCGCCCTGATGGTGTGTACCTTGGCGAGCGCGATCATGTCGGTGATCCTTTGCCAGAATTTATTGGCGCTCGTCCGGATAGCCTCGACGACCTATGCGGTGGCATGCTGCACGCAAATAACCGGATGCGGGATGACGGACTTGATCCCATCCTGCAGGCCGCGGCGACCGCCTTTGGCTTTATCTACATTCACCCGTTTCAGGATGGCAACGGCCGCGTGCACCGCTGCCTGATTCATCATGTGCTGGCAGAACGCAAATACACGCCACCGGGCATGGTTTTCCCGGTGTCTTCTGTCATGCTGGATCGTATCGATGATTACCGCAAAACGTTGCAGGCACATTCAGCGCCCTTGATGGATTTCATTGAATGGCGTCCCACGGCTGAGCGAAACGTCGAGGTACTGAATGACACCGCCGATCTTTATCGTTATTTTGACTGCACACAAGCGGCGGAATTTCTCTACGCCTGCGTCCAGCGCACGGTTGAGCACGATCTGCCCAAAGAGATCGATTATCTTCGCCGGCATGATGAGGCCATGGGCAGAATCATGGAAATGATCGAAATGCCGAACCGACTGGCGCAAAACCTGATCCTGTTTATTCGCCAGAATGAGGGCACTCTGTCCAAAAGGAAACGCGAAAAGGATTTTTCTGCCCTGACAGACGACGAAGTTCATGGGTTGGAGAGCATCATCCAGGATGCATTTGAAGGTTTCGAAGACACTGGCACTCAAAGTTAGGGAACAGAAAAGGACAACAGCAGGACTATGCCGCAACTCGAACACATTGAAGCCATCGAAAAACGTCTCTGGAGTGCCGCCGATAATCTGCGTGCCAACTCCAACTACGCCAGCAACGAATATTTCCTGCCCGTCATGGGTCTGGTGTTCCTGCGCCACGCCTATAGCCGCTACCTGACAGTAAAGGAAAAGATCGAGCCGAAGTTGCCCAGTCGCGGCGGCAAGACACGGGCACTGACCAAGGAGGACTTCTCCCAGCAAAGCGCCATTTATCTTAGGCCCAAGGCGCAGTTCGATCACCTTGTGGCACTGCCCGACAGCGAGGACCGCGCCCGCGCCATCATCGAGGCAATGGACTCCATTGAGGCAGACTACGAAAACCTGCGCGGCGTGCTGCCCAAGGGCGAATATCAGGAGCTGGACAACCAGGTCCTCGGCCAGCTACTGCGTACCCTCAACCCCGACGAGCTGAAGAAGGTCTCCGGCGACGTCTTCGGCCGCATCTACGAATACTTCCTCACCCAGTTCGCCGACCAGAAGGCCCACGACGGCGGCGAGTTCTTCACCCCCGTCTCGCTGGTCTCGCTGATCTCACACGTGCTCGATCCCGAGCACGGCACCGTACTGGACCCGGCCTGCGGCTCCGGCGGCATGTTCGTGCAGAGCGCGCGCATCGTCGAGGAACACGGCCAGAGCCCCACCGAGCGGCTTACCTTCCGTGGCCTGGAAAAGAACGCCACCACCATTCGGCTCGCCAAGATGAACCTGGCCGTCCACGGGCTGGAGGGCGACATCCAGAAGGCCATTACCTACTACGAAGATCCGCACGAACTGGTCGGCAAGGCCGACTACGTGATGGCCAATCCGCCCTTCAACGTTGATGAGATCGACGCCGACAAGGTCAAGAGCGACCCGCGCCTGCCCTTCGGCCTGCCCGGCGTCAACAAAAAGGAGAAGGTCAGTAACGGCAACTACATCTGGATCAGCTACTTCTATAGCTACCTGAGCGAAAAGGGCCGCGCCGGTTTTGTCATGTCCTCCCAGGCCTCCGGTGCAGGAGGTGGTGAGGCCAAGGTGCGGCAGAAGCTGGTCGAGACCGGCGACGTGGACGCCATGATCTCCATCCGCGCTAACTTCTTCTACACCCGCGCCGTGCCCTGCGAGCTGTGGTTCTTGAACCGCAACAAGCCCGAGGCACACAAGGACATGGTGTTGATGATCGATGCGCGCAACGTATACCGCAAGGTCTCACGCAAGATCTACGATTTTTCCCCCGAGCAGCAGCAAAACCTGCAAGCCATTGTCTGGCTCTACCGGGGCGAAACCGAGCGCTATCTGAAGCTGGTTTCGGAATATCTCGACAACGTCACGTTTGAAGCGCAAGCGTGTTTTGAACTGAAAGATGAAACAGGTCAGATCACACATCCATTGCCGGATTATGCTGAGACGCTGAAGGCGTTGCGAAAAACACTGGCGCCGTTCCTGAAAAGCCAGCCCAAAACCGGGCCGCACGCAGAGGTGCTGAAGGAACTGGAAAAGGAGACCGAACTGTTTAATCAGGACATCGAACAGTTCAGCAAGCATGCGCAGCAGGCAGTCCGCCAATGGGAGGCAGCGCCGGATACCAATGCGGTACTGCTCAAGCTCACCGAAGCCTTCGAGCCTCTGAGTGAGGCCAGCCGTGACCTCATCAAACAGACCGACCTTATCTATAAGCTCGCCACCCGCCTGATCGACACTTATGAAAACGAATGCAACGCCAAGGAGAGCGACGCTTGGGTGAACCGCGATATCATACGCACCCGCAAGGCCGCCGACGAGGCGCGCCAATTTGCGGTCGAGCAATTAAAACAAGTGCGCTATTTCTGGAAGCAGGCCCACTGGCTCACCGAGCGCTTCCCCGAAGCAAAGTTGCGCGACGTGGAAGGGCTGGTGAAACTGGTGGATCTCAAAGAGATCTCAGACAATGATTGGAGTCTAACCCCCGGTCGCTATGTCGG